>SHLN01000324.1 GCA_004283105.1 Acidimicrobiia bacterium | reverse complement strand
GGAACCCTTCGGGTTCCTTGGCAGCTACTTCGTAGCTGCATGGCGGCACCGTCGGCGTTGCTTAGGAGTCCGGCCACGCCAGACTCCATCGCGTGGGCTGGCCTTGAACCCAGCGATGAGGCGCACGGCGAAGAGCCAACAACAGGCCAAATCCCGACACCGGGAACCCTTCGGGTTCCTTGGCAGCTACTTCGTAGCTGCATGGCGGCACCGTCGGGCCTTCCTCACGGCTTCGACCACGCCGGACTCCACGGTTATGGACAAGCAACACGTCGGCGTTCGTTGGCAGCTTCCTGGCTGGAGTGGGTCACAGATAGGCTTGGGCCATGGAGGATGCTCACCGCCGTGTGCCGATGATGGAGGGAACGGCCGGACGGCATCGGGTTGGCTCTTTCGGGTTTCCAGGCGAAAAGATCGTCGGCGAGCAAGGGGTCATCGCCCAGCTCGGTCGGGACAGCTCTCTCAACGTATTCTTCGGGCGAGGTCGGCGGGTTCGACTGGCCGATGGGACGGAATGGCGTATCAAGTCTGTGACTTCGGGTCGGCATATTGTCCCCATCATCCGGTCCGAGGCCGGGACCATCGCCACCTCCGGACCGCTCTACGCCAAGCGGAGCTACGGCATCAACGGCAAGGATTACGGGCTCACGCTCATCCCGACCGGGAAAGCCGGATGGGGCCGACCCGCTCATTGGGTGCTCCAGCGGCACGAGACGGAGATTGCCTCCGTCACGCAGGAGTCGATCACGGCGCATGAGCCGATCCCCGTGGCGGCCGCCGTGATGGCGTTCACCCTCATCACCCATGGCATCCCCGGCGAGGCCGACCTCATGCCGAAGCGGGACTGAGCGGACCCCCCAGCATGTCGGTTCAGGTTGAAGCCCTCTCGCGGGGCGTCTTCTCCCCTCCCGTAAGATGGGAGGGGCGCGCTCGGGGCCCCGAACGAAGTCCAAACACGCTCGAGGCCCCCTGACGGGGGCCCCGAGACTCGCGCGGTTGGTTTGTTACGAGACGGTCTCTTCGAGCCGCTCGGCCACGGGGGCGGAGGCGAACCCGAACTCTCCGTCCTTGGCCCGGCTCGTCCAGATGAGGCCGAAACCGGCCAACAAGGCGAACAGGCCGATACCTGCGGTGATGCCTGCCAGTCCGAGCCCCATCTGCAGGGTCGAGTGGGTGACGGTGCCGACACCGAGCTCACCGATGAGGCCGTGGGCGGTACCGCTCCACGCCTGCCCGCGTGCCGGGCCCTCGAGCGGGTGACGGCGGTCGAAGTCAGTCCAGTACTTGCCATCGACCGGGACCTCGTACGTGCCGGCTTCAAAGAACTCGCCGTTGTACTCGACACCGTTCTCCAACGTGACCTCCTGGGTCCCGTGCAGAGTGTGGTAGGTGATGGTCGCCATCTGGTACATGTACTCAGAGGCCGTGTTCACCAGCGTGTCGTTGGGATCGAGGTCCGATTCGACGACCGGGTAGTCCCAGGCCACAGTGAGCAGATCCATGATGGCGTCCGCACCTTCGGTGGTGCCACGATCGATGAGTTGGCCGTCCTCGTTGTAGCTGAGCGTTACGTTCTGGGATTCGCTGAAGGCCTGCAGGGAGCCGTAGCCCTCCTGGACCTTGCCGTAGGCGACTCCGCCTGCGACCACGAAGACCATGCCGACCAC
>SHLN01000183.1 GCA_004283105.1 Acidimicrobiia bacterium | reverse complement strand
CTCGTCCCTCGTCCCTCGGCCCTCGTCCCTCGTCCCTCGACGGAACGGTGCTCGTGTGGCTCCTGTCGAGGCGACTGTGCCGTCCCAGAGGGGTTGACTCAATCCGTCAATAGACTATAATTCTGGTCATGCCCAAGACGCTGCCGCTTTCCGAGGTCAAAGCCAAATTGTCCGAGGTCGTCGACGAAATCGTGACCACTCAGGAACGAGTCACCGTCACGCGGAACGGACGCCCGGTTGCCGTCGTGATCAGCACAGACGATCTCGAGGCGATCGAAGAGACCCTGGCGATCCTCTCGGACCCGTCTGCCATGCACGAGATCCAGCAAGCTCGGATGGCCATCGCCAGCGGCGACGTTGTCACCAAGGACGACATCGAAACACTGCGTAGCCAGCTCCGTTCCAAAACTGCGTGACAGAGGCGCCTTGGGTTCTGGTCGTCGCCGGACCTGCCCGCCGGGCCATTGATCGACTCCCAGAACGGATCGCCCTCGCGGTTCTTGACTATCTCGTCGGTCCGCTCCTCGAGAACCCACATCGGGTCGGCAAGCCACTGCGCGGCGATCTGGTTGGGCTCCATTCCTCGAGAGTCGGCGCCTACGGGATCGTCTATGAGATCGACAACCGCAGCCGCACGATCCGAGTTCTCTACATCGACCACCGGGCAGACATCTACCGGCCACGCTGACCGTGCTGCTGTCGAGGGCTAGGTCAATCCGCGGATCGGAAGCGCTCGGCCATGCGGGCCATCGCCTCGGAATCGACGTTGGCCCCAACGTTGGCGGCAACCAGGAACGCTGCAATCAGCGGGTGGCGCTTGAGTAGGAGCCCCGCAATCAGGCCTGCCCCGATGCCAACCGGCGACGCCGCAATCACCAGCTCTGTGCTCTCGTCCGGGCCGCGATGTCGGGACTCGACCTGCTGCCGAATGGTCCCACCCACCGCCGCACCCGCCACTGCCGCCAGCAGAACCTTCACGAGACACTTCATGACCGGAGCCTACGTTGTCTGGGCTGGTGGCCGGCGACGGAACTCTGATTACTCCGTAATCAGAGTTCCTCGGGTACCGGGAACCAGCGGAGTGCCTCGAACCCTTCGCCGAGATCGATATGTTCGCCGGCAGGATGGGCGGCCTCGGCCTCGGTGAAGATACGTTCCGCTTCGGTGAGGTAGCCGGCGAGGGCTTCCTCACCTGCGGCCTTTCGGTCGCTCGGGTAGCGGAGCTGTCCGTCTTCGTATTGGATGTCGTGCAGGCTGAGCGGTGGTTCGGCCAGTCCATCGCGGTGGCGCCATATCCCTGAGTTGGGATCGAATGTGTAATAGGGCAGGAGCGTCCAGCCCCGATCGGCGATGAGTTCGACGGCCCGGACGATGTACTCGAACACGTCCTCCGAGATGAAGTAGTTGAAGTTGACGCGTACCCAGCCCGGCTTGATGCCCTCGCACCCGTGCAGGATCTCCTCCTCGTACTGGTGCGAGGTCTCGAGGTCGATGCCCAGGAGATTGTGGCCGTAGGGTCCGGCGCAGGAGCAACCGCCCCGGGCCTGGATACCGAACACGTCGTTGAGCAGTGCCACGACGTAGTTGTGGTGGAGGTAGCGGCCGCGGTACCGGATAACGAACGAGACGATGCTCAGCCGCTCGGCATCCGGATTGCCCAGCACCTCGACGCTGGGGTGAGCTCGCCACCGATCGATGGCGCGCCGGATGAAGCTCTCTTCCCGGGCTCGAATGGCGTCGGCCCCGACCTTCCCCTTGAGTTGGAATACGAGCCCGGCCCGGATCGACTCGATGATCGCCGGGGTTCCCCCTTCTTCCCGGTGCTCGGGGTCGTCGAGGTATTTATGCTCGACCGGATTCACGAACGAGACCGTTCCTCCTCCTACCACCGCCGGCACCGAGTTGGTCAACAGGTCTCGCCGGATGATGAGCACCCCCGGGGTCCCCGGTCCGCCGATGAGTTTGTGGGGGGAGACGAAGATGGCGTCCTTGTAGGACGAGCCATCGTGGTCACCCAGCATCGATATCTCGACGTACGGTGCGGCGGCGGCGAAGTCCCAGAAGGAGAGGGCTCCATGGCGGTGGAGGAGTCGGGCCATCTCGTGGGTGGCGGAGATGATGCCCGTCACATTGGAGGCCGCTGAGAAGCTCCCGATCTTGAGTGGACGGTCGGCGTGGCGCTCGAGCTCGGTTGCGAGGACGGCCAGGTCGATGTGCCCGTCGGCGTCCTCGGGGATGCGGACGACGTCGGCGATGGACTCGCGCCATGGGAGCTCGTTGGAGTGGTGCTCGTACGGACCGATGAAGACGACGGGCCGCTCAGCCTCTGGGATGTGGTCGCTGAGCCCGTAGCGATGGTCGAGGTCCGTGGGGATGCGGAGGTTGAGAATGCCGATGAGGCGATCGATGGCTCCGGTCGTCCCCGACCCGCAAAAGATGAGGGCGTGCTCGTCGGTAGCGCCGACGCACTGCTTGATGATGTGGCGGGCGTCTTCCCGGAAGGCCGTGGTCTGGCGGCCGGTGCCCGAGGATTCGGTGTGCGTGTTTGCGTACAGCGGCAGCACTGCCTTCCGAATGAAATCCTCGATGAAGTCCAGGGAGCGTCCCGAAGCCGTGTAGTCGGCGTAGGTGAGGCGGCGCGGCCCGAATGGCCCCACCACCGTCTCGTCCTTGCCGATGACGGCGTTGCGGACGGCCAGGATGAGCTCTTCAGCCTCGACGGCGAGCTCGCTTGGCTCCAGCAGCATATCTTCCTCCGTGGTCAGGCAGAATACCCGCAGCCGGGTTCCTTGCGCATGGTTCTAGGGGAGACGCCCGATTCGCTCGATGAGGAGCTGATAGAAGCGCTCGTCGTCGATCTCGTTCATGACGAGACAGTTCGGCTCCGCATCGGTGAGACCCCACCAATCGACGACGGTCATGCCCATGGTGAGTTCCGAGGTGGTTTCGATCGCGACCGAACACGCACGTCCGCCGAAGATGTCGGGCTCCAGCAGATAGGCGATAACGGTCGGGTCGTGCAGGGGAGCGCCGGCGGTCCCGTACCGTTCCATGTCGTAGCGCTCGAAGAACTCGAGCATGCCGGCCGTGGCCGCTCCCGAGGCGTTTCCGAGTTCCTTGAAGGCATCGACGCGAGGGTCGGACGTGAGCGCTTTGTGAGTCACGTCGAGCGGCATCATGACGAGGTCGATTCCGCTTCGAAATACGATGTCCGCCGCGTCCGGGTCGTCGTAGATGTTGAACTCGGCGGCCGGAGTGGTGTTGCCGCCCTCGAAGAACCCGCCCCCCATGAGCACGAGCTGCTCGATGCTCCCGGCGATGTCGGGGGCCTGTTGGAGGGCCGTCCCGAGGTTGGTGAGTGGTCCGAGCGTGCACACGGTGAGGCCGGGCGTGGATCGAGCCGTTTCGATGATGAAGTCGACGGCATGGCCGTCCGCCGGGGAGGTCGTCGGGTCGGGAGTGTCCGCCCCGTCGATGCCCGTCTTCCCGTGGACGTATTCGGCGGTCACGAGCGGGCGGACCATCGGGCGATCACAGCCCGCATAGACGGGAACATCGGAGCGTCCCGCCAGTTCGACCATCATCAGCGAGTTGCGGGTGGTCAGCTCCAGGGGGACATTGCCGGCCACGGTCGTGATGCCGAGGACGTCCAGTTCCTCCGGCGAGGCCAGGGCCAGCAGCAACGCAACGGCGTCGTCCTGACCGGGATCTGTATCGATGATGATCGGCACCCGCATGCGCCGATGCTAGGCCTCAACTCGTGAGCCCGACTTCCCGGATGACCGGGTTGGTCGCAGCCGGCCCCGGGAGCGACCCGTCTACGCACGTGACGCCCGGGTCGAGCCAGAGCACAATGGCCGAGGCAGCCTTGAGGTTTCCACTTCCCTGGAAGTCGTCGGCCTCGTTCGGGTTGTCGATGTAGATGAAGTAGTGGCCCAGGACCTTCATTGGTTGCGTACCGTTTGGCCACGGGTCGGGGTGACCGACGATGGGGTTGTAGGAGGCCGGGTCGTAGGTCATGTCGGCGGTGACGATGAGGGTGCTGGCGAGCCGGGGAGAGTCGCACTTTTCGATCTCGCCCTCGATCCACATGTGTTTCGAGAAATCAATGAGGGGGTCGCCCCAGTCGCCGTGAATTCCAGGGACCCACTGAGCAGGTGGCCCGGCGGGGAACTCAACGTCGAGCCGCGTGGACGTGGCGTGGGGTCCCAGCACGTCGCCGAGGGTGTCGCCGTTGAGCGTCATGCTCTTGTACACAAACGTCGTGTCTGCGCCGTCAATGTCGGAGAGCCGCTCTATGAACCCGTCGCCGAGCTGTCCCGCGGAAACACCGGTGTTCGACGGCAGGACGTTGCATTCGGGCTCATCGATCTCGACCGAGCAGTTCACGAGCGTGTCGTCATTTACCCACGGCACGAGATAGCGGTCGGTGCCCCGGGCGATGTTCTTGCGGGTGTCGTCTCCAATATCTCCGATCCCATCCAGGCGGTACGCATACATGCGGCCGCAGTTGCCGGAGTTGAGGCCGCACGGGTTGGGCGCTTGCAGGCCGCCGCTGAACCCGCTCGGGGGCACCCCGAATGGGATTGCCCCGGCTCCTTCTCGCCGCTCGCTGCAGGCGGCCGTGGCAGAGGCGCTGATTCCGATCGTATCGGTGCCGATGGCCTGGCCGAACTCAGCGTCTCGGGAAAGGTCGACCGTGACCCTGATGGCGTTGTCACCGAGATCGATGACGTCGACGAGGGCGTCGGACGAGGGTGAGCCGAGGCCGTTGGCGGAGGCGGTGGTGAGGGCGGCCGCCACCGGGTCGCGGCCCTCACAGGCAGCCCATGCCCCGGCCAGGGCGGCATTGTCTGCCCCGTTCTGAGCACGACTGCGCTCGTTGTGCGAGAGCCCGCCGTCGATGGCGAGGGCCGCCAGCGCCATGATGGCGAACATGGACAGGGCGGCGATCACGACGATCGCGCCGGTTTCTTCACTCCGCGTTCGGTCTATGAGCCTATGCATGGGTCCTCCGAGAACACCTCGCCGATGACGGTCTTGGAGAGGTGGACATTCCCGCCCAGGAGATCTGCAACGAATGGGGTCATGAGTTCGAGCTCAAAGTCGACGGTTACGGCGATGTGGTCGGCCGGTGCGCTCGGGCAGGTGACCGTGACCTGGTCGGCCTCGAGCCGGGGCTCGTTGGTGCTGAAGATGACCCGATCCACGATGGCATCGGTTTCGGCCGGCTGGTAGGAGGCGTAGATGAGGCCCTCTTGCGCCGCCTCGGATACCGAGACGCCAACCGCCAGGGCTCGTCCCATGTCAACGATGCCGAGGGCGAGGATGAACAAGAGGGGGGCGATGAATGCCAGCTCCAGAGTCGAGGCGCCGCGGTCGTTTCTCATAGGTCCCCCTTCACGAT
>SHLN01000182.1 GCA_004283105.1 Acidimicrobiia bacterium | reverse complement strand
TCGACCTCGTCGCCGAGCGCTACCCCGAGGTTCGAGACATCGACATCCCGACCCGGCTGTCTGACACGATCACCCTCTCGACCATGCACGGGTGCCCGCCCGACGAGATCGAGAAGATCATGATCTACCTGCTCGAGGAGCGGAACCTGCATGCCTCGGTCAAGCTCAACCCCACCCTGCTCGGTGCCGATCGGGTGCGCTCGATCATCAACGACGAGCTGGGCTTCGATGACGTGCCCATCCCGGACATCGCGTTCGAACACGACCTCAAATATGTCGACGCGGTCCCGATGCTCCACAATCTGCGACGGGTCGCCCGCAACCAGGACCGGACCTTCGGTGTCAAGCTCACCAACACTCTCGAGGTGAACAACTGGAAGACAGTGTTCGACCGCGACGACATGATGTATCTGTCGGGTCGCGCCCTGCATCCGGTCACGTCCAACCTCGGGCTGCGGATCTCCGAGCAATTCCACGGGGACCTGCTCATGTCCTTTGCCGGCGGCGCCGACGCCTTCAACGTTGCACACCTCGCCCGTTCCGGGATGCGGACCATCACCACCTGCAGCGACATCCTCAAGTCCGGCGGCTACATGCGAATGATGCAATACACCGAGAACCTGGCCGCGGCCATGGAAGACGCCGGTGCCACCGACATGGCCGACTTCATCGCCAGGACCGCAGTCCAGGAGGAAGGATTCGCCGAGTTCGCGCCCATGTTGCGCCTCGCCGCGCTGTCCGACAGCGGCCTCGCCCTAAGCCTCGAGGATTGCACGGCCCTCGGGGCCGCCCTGGCGGCTGCAACCGGCGCGGATCCGCTCATGCAGGCAGCGGGAACCTGGGCAACCGGGGCCGGCCTCGACGAGGCCCGCACAGAAGAGCTCGTGACGGTGGTCTTGAACGTGCTCGAGCGCATCAACCTGCGCTCCTACGCCAACTCGGTCCTCAGCGATCGCCGGTACCAGAAGCACACGTTCCGCATGGACCGCTCGAAGACTCCGCGCACCCTCGACTACTACGACTGCATCGAGGCCCCCTGTCTGGACGAATGCCCGGTTGACCAGAAGGTCCCCCAATACATGAACGCCGTTCGCGAGGGCGACTTCGCCGAGGCGGTCCGACTCACCCGCACCGACAACCCGATGCCGGCCATCCTCGGCAAGGTGTGCGATCACCTGTGCGAGAACACGTGTATCCGCACGCACTTCGACGAGCCGCTTGCGATTCGCCAGATCAAGCGGTTCATCATGTCGCATGAGACCCAGCCGGTGTTATTCACCCGCAAGCCCGAGACCGGCAAGAAGATAGCGATCATCGGCGCCGGACCGTCCGGCATCGCCACCGCCCAGGAGCTCGCCTACGCCGGTTTCGCCGTCACGATCTTCGAGCACTACCCCTATGCCGGCGGCATGGTCGGGGGCGCCATCCCTGAGTACCGGGTTCCGCAAGAGGACATCGACCAGGACATGAAGATCCTCGACGAGCTCGGTGTCGAGATCCGCTACAACCAGAGCGCCGGCGTGGACTTCACCCTCGCCGACCTCCGGGCCGACGGGTATGGATCGATCGTCATTGCGGTGGGCGCCCAGCTCGCCAAGCGCCTCAACCTGCCCGGTGAGGACTCCGACGGGGTGATGGATGCGCTCTTCTTTCTCCGCAACGTGCGGGAGGGTCATCCCCCGCCCATCGGCAAGCGCGTCGGTGTCATCGGAGCCGGCGACACGGCCATGGACTGCGTGCGGTCCTCCATTCGGGTGGGTGGAGAGGATGTCTCCCTCATCTACCGTCGCACCATCGATCAGATGCCGGCCGACCGGGAGGAGATCCACGCCTCCATCGAAGAGGGCATCGACATCATGGAGCTGGTCCGGCCTGCCGCTCTCAACATCCAGGACGGCAAGCTGGCCGGGATCGTGCTGACCCGCACCGAATACCTCGGCGACCGCGACGACTCGGGGCGGAAGATCCCCCACGATGTCCCGGACTCAGAGTTCGAGATCCCGCTCGACACGCTCATCCTCGCCATCAGCCAGCATGCGGTGCTCGACTTCTTCGGCGATGAGGTCCCAGAGCTCACCCGGAGCGGCTACCTCCAGACCGATCCGGAAACGTTCGAGACTTCGATTCCCGGCGTGTACGCCGGTGGCGACGTGGCCGCCCACGGACCGTCCTCGATCGTCGTGGCCGCCGACGACGGCAAGCAGGTGGCGGCCGCCATCGCCGCCCAGCACGGAGTGAGCACGGCGAGGGAGCCGGAGACGATGCAGAAGGTCGACCTGCAGGAGATGATGGTGCGGCGGTCCCGCCGCGAATACCGGGTACAGGCGGCCCACATACCACTCGATCAGCGTGACAACTTCAACGAGACCCAGCTCGTCTTCACCGAAGAGCAGGCCATCGCCGAGGCTGGCCGCTGTCTCGACTGCCATGAGATCTGCAGCCTGTGTGTCGGCGTGTGCCCGAATATGGCGCTCATGACCTACGAGATGGAGCCGTTCCGGGTCGAACTCCCCGCGCTGACTGCCGCCGGTGGCAGTGTCGCCGAAGGTGAGTCCGAGTCGTACGGGGCCGACCAGATGCTCCAGATCGCAGTACTCACCGACTTCTGCAACGAGTGCGGCAACTGCGTGACGGCCTGTCCGACGTCGGGGATCCCCTATGTCGACAAGCCGCGGCTCTACCTGGATCGGGGCGATTTCGAAGAGGAGAAGAACAACGCGTTCATGGTGTTCGAGAACGGGACCATCGAGTCCCGCGTCGACGGCGAGACGCACCGCATGGTGTTGAACGGGGCCGTCGAATACTCGGCTCCCACCTTCTCTGCCACGCTCGACAAGGACACGTTCAAGCTGCTGGAGGCAACGCCGACGAGCGCCGCAGACGGCGAAACTCTGTCTCTCAAGGCAGCGGCCGACATGTTCATCCTGTTCAAGGGGCTGCAGGGCTCGATGGAGCACCTGCCCCTGATGCAGGAAACACGCGGCACCTTCGTCACCCACCCCGGCTACGAGGAGTAGATCTTCACCCCTCCCTCTGGGAGGGGTATGCCATTTGCTTCCTATCCACAACCTGTGGAAAACTCCCGAGGCTGGCAATGGGAACACGGGCGGTATGAGACTCGAGGAGGATCATGGCGTACGACACGAGGGGAACCACTCGCAGGTCCCGCAATGCAGCGCGCGATCGGCAAGAACGGGCCAGGCGGCGAATCCGCGGGCTCAGCAACGACATCCACACCGACCGCTGGTGTCCGACCCGGGAGGTCTCGGTCCTCGTCGGCCCGACGTTCACCTGTCCTGCCTGCGGAGAGATGACGACCCTTAGCTGACCTCGTCGTTCACCAGGGACATCTGGTAGGTCACCTCGCCGTTGCTGCGCGTCTCGACCTTGACCGGCATCCCCGGTCGGCTGGTGGCGAACCAGTACTTCGTGGTCGAATCAACGCCTGCCACCGAGTAGACGAGGCATTCCAGCCTCCCCAGTGACGAGTTCAACGCTTCCCGTTCGATGGTCGTGGCCGCAGCCGGAAAGGATGCGTGCTCCTGGAACTCGAGCCAGGTTGTGCGGCTGATGGCAGGCTCGCCGAGCGGCTCCCCATCGACGGTGACGGCCGTGGACTCCTGATTGGCCGCAACCTCATCCACAGCCAGGAACCGGATGGTTCGGAAATAACGGGTGCCGCCATCATCGACCACGAGGCGAACGGTCCGGCCGGCCGGGCACCCGTGCCGGATCTCCTCGGCCGTGAAGGGGGTCGGGGCATGGCCCGCGGTCAGAATGTGTGGATCGTTCGTTGTGCTCGTACGGACCCCCGGTGTCCTGATCAGCCTAGGTCGGGGCCCGCCAAAACCTGTGCGACCTGGTCGGCCGTTCGCAAGGCCGTAGCGACGATGGTCATGCCCGGATTGGCCGCTCCGTAGGTCGGAAACACGGACGGTCCGACGATCCACAGATTGTCGACGCCGTGCACGCGCCCTGCCGGATCGACCACGCCCTCCTCGGGCACGACGCTCATCCTCGTCGTCCCCATGAGGTGCAGCCCGCCGAACGGCTCCGAGGACCAGAACTCGCCCGAATCGCTCAACCAGGGCTCCAGCTCGAGCGAGCCGAGGCCCATCGCCTCGAGTTCGTCCCCCATCAATTCGACCGTCCTCGCCACCTGCTCTTTGTCCCGAGCGCCGATGTGCCACTGGAGCTCGGCGCGCGGCATCCCGAACCGGTCCTTCTCGTCGGAAAGGACTACCCGGCTGTCCGGGTTCGGAAGGGTCTCGGTCTGAACGTAGAGCTCGAGCCGACGGGGCCGCTTCAGGAGCCGTCGGTACACGACGCTCACAACTTCGGGGAACTGCCTCAGAAGGCCGGGAAGGCCCTTCAGCATCTTCTTGAGGTTCTTGTGGCGAAGCTCGCGAAAGAACTCGAGCGCGACCCGGGGTGGCTCGACACTCGGAGGGCGAAGATGAGCGATGACGTTGAGAAGGCCCTCGCGACGTCGCACGTCTTCCCCGAGATAGATCCCGGCCCGGATGCCGGACTTCGGGCGCTCCATCTCGATGCGCGCCAACGTCCCACCGAGCCCCCTATCGATGGCCGGGAAGCGAGGTCGCCCATTCGCCCGGGAGAGCGTGATGCGACCGGCGACGATATGGGGGTGTTCGGCGAAGAACCGTCCCACCATCCCGTGCTCGTTGCCGACCCCGGCTTCGCTGCGGTCCCGGGAGGCCAGGAGGAGCCGGACCGTTCCCAGTGTTCCACCCGCCAGCACATACTGATGTGCCTGCACCGAGAACCGCTTGCCGTTCAAGGTGCCTGCCTCGATCCCGATGACCCGGTCGCCATCGGGTCTCGTCCGGATTTCGAGAGCCGTCGCTCCCAGGTGGACGTCGAGGTTCTGTGCCGCCTCCAGACCGACGGCCACCCGCTCGGAGATAGGAGCAAGCGGGCTCTCCTGCCACACCCCGACGAGCAATCCGGTGTCGTCCTGAATGTGGCGGTAGAGGGGCGGAAGGCCATCCGCCCATGCCCGGCCGGTGAACCCGCGATCGGACATCTCGAGATACTCGAGCGCCTTCTGGAAATACGGCGCCAGCTCCCCGCCGCTGATGGGCCAGCCGCTCCAGGGCCAATCCCGCTCCTCGAAGTCGATGTCTTCCATGGGCCGGCACCAGGCACCCCAGGTTTCGGCGGCGCCCCCCAGACGGCGCGGGGCGCTCTCGCTCAACGGCACCGACGGATGAACAGTCGAGGTGCCTTCTGAGAGGTCATCTGCCTCCGGGTCCTCGCCGAGTGGGCCGCTCTCGAGCAGCACCACCCTCGAATCGGTGTCGAGGAAGACCGACGCGAGCGCCAGCCCGGCCAGGCCACCCCCGACGATGCAGAGGTCGGCATCGACGGTAGATCCATCCTCGATTTGCGCGGCGTCAATCAGCATTTTGCATCCTCACTCACGGTAGCGCCGT
>SHLN01000181.1 GCA_004283105.1 Acidimicrobiia bacterium | reverse complement strand
GGACGAGGGACGAGGGACGAGGGACGAGGGACGAGGGACGAGGGACGAGGGACGAGGGACGATCAAGCATCGTGTGGCAGCGTGCCGCGTGGGGCCCTCAACAGGGCAAACGGCGTCTCCATGAGGAAGTTTGATGCCCTCGAGGTGTAGACGTCGGCATACCGCTCCACCTGGCGGGCGAACAGGCTCTTGTCGTTGCCGGCTCGCATGATCGGGCCCCAGGTGGAATTGCCGAGCTCGCCCGAGGCGCGGGCAAGCGGTGCAATCTGGTCGTCGAGGGCAGTGATGAGCGACTGGAGTGAAGCGAGCTCTTCTTCGGGTGCCTCGGCATCCACCCCGTCGCCACTCGGGGCATGCTCCTGGCGAAGCGCTGCCAGCCGGAGCTGGGCCCGCTTGTGCTCGAGGTCGGCCTTCTCGGCCATCAGCGCGGTGAGGACCTCTTCGGTTTCCTGGAAGCCAACGACGGCGCGTAGCTCGCCCTCCAGCTCCCGAAGAATGAGAGCCGTCCGCCACCGGAACATCGACTTGGACACGTGCACGTCCCCGAACAGGTGGTCTCCGACGTAGAGAATCTCGTCGCCGGATAGGCCGAGACTCTCCTCGAGGATCGTGGCGTTGCCTCCGTAGTAGACCGAGCCGTCCTCGAGCTTGCCCCGGTGGGGTTTGAGAAGGGCGTTCTCCTCGTCGACGACCCGGTAGAAGTGGTGATCGTGTGCGAAGAACCCTGGCTTGCCGGACGACACGATGATCGTCGGGAACAACTCCCGCCATGTCATGTCCCTCGGCAGATACGGGTCGAAGGCGAGCTGCATCATCTTGTCGGCAAACTCCCAATCGGCATTGGTGATGAGCATGAGGTGCTTGCCGGCGTGTTGCTGATCGAGCAAGGTTCTCACGACCTCGGGGTCCGGGACCACATATTGATCGGGGTTGGCGTGGATTTCTGCTTTCAAGGTGCCCTCGACGTGAGTGCGATCGAGCGCCGTCTGCACGGCCTCGGCGATCTCGAAATAGCTCCGCACCCCCGGCAGCAATCCGGCGTCGTACCGGTCGACGAGCTGGGCGAAGAGGTTGCCTTCGGACAGGGAATAGAGCGTGTTCATGAACTCGTACCGGCTCTCGGACAGGTCGATGAGCGTTCCCGAATACGCCTTGCGGACCTGCTCATAGCTGAGCATGCGAGTGCCGTGCGACGCCCGGATGACATACCCGAAGCGGGTCGCCTTGACGAGATTGCCGAGCTCGAGATCCACAGCCAGACCGCGCACCACACTGGAGGGGTCGAACACGAGGTCGTCGACCGGCCAGTCTCTCCTGCTCAGACGCTCCCGGGTGATCTCGTACGCCCGCTTCTCCAGATCATCCGTGCGGTAGTGGATGAGGGTGTAATCCATGTCGTAGCCGATCGCCTTGATCGACCGAAGGTTGAGGGTGCGGTTGGTGAAGATGCCGCGCACCGGGTCGGTGGTCATGTCGAGAGGTTAGGAGACCCACACACGCCAGAGATGATCACCTGCTTGTCGACCTTCTCAACAGCCACGTCCCGAAAGCCAAGCCGTTCCATATCGGCCACCACCGCGGCGGACGCTGAATCCGTCAGACCGTGCTTCTTGCCGTCCGTTTCGAGAATCAAACCCCGGCCCCCGTCGGCCAGCACTCGCAACATCTCAGCCAACCCGGCATCACGATCCTCCCAATGGTGGAAGGAGTGGGCCGTCCACACCACAGTGAATGAGCCGTCCGCGAATGGGAGCGACTCGGCCGAGCCAACCTCGAACCGTGCGTTAGGGAATCGCCGTGAACGACGCCGGGCGATGTCGACCATCGGTTCGGACCGGTCCACGCCGGCCGCCTCACCATCGACGACGATGGCGGCCGCTTTCCGTACCGCGGCGCCGGGCCCGCAGCCGATGTCGAGCACCCGATCGGACGCCGACAACCCGGCCAACCGAACAACGAGCGAGTTGGTCTTGGGCGATCGCCAGATGACTGAGTAGATCCTGGCTCGAAATCCGGTCCACGGCTTGGTGTCCATGAGGGAATTGTCGCGCGGCGCGCAGCTCTACCGGTGGCGACGCCGGGAGGGAGCAACCAGCCGGGCACGCTCGATGGCACCGGCCATCCCGCTCCGGGTGACCATCCCGATCGGCTCGCCATCTTCGACGACGAGTGCCAGGACCGGACTGATGGCGGCCTGGCGGGCGTTCAGAATCCGCTTGGCCGGCTCCCCCGGCACGACGACCGGCACGTCGGCAAGCGATCGGGCAAACCGTCGCACGGGCTGAACGAGTCGCTCATCCGGTCCGACCTTGGTCAGGTCTTTGATGGTGACATACCCGCTCGGTCGGCCGTCGAATCCAACGAGAAGGAAGTTGGTCTGTCGGCTCGGCAGTACGTGACGCAACACGAACTCGTCCACGACCAGCCAATCCGGCACCGCGGTCATCGGCTCATACAGCTGCCCGATGGTCAACCCCTCGAGACCCGACTCGGTTTCGCTGTTGCGCGCTTCGGCACCGGCCGCGGTAACGAGAACCCATCCGATGGTCGAGGTCCACAGCCCCCCGACCACGCTGCCGGCAAAGAACTCGATCGCTCCGATCCCCATGAGACCGAACCCGATATAGCGCCCGGCGGTCGAAGCAGACCGCGTGGCCCGGTGCCGATCGCCGGTCCGTCCCCAGATGAAGGCGTGGAGGAGCCGGCCACCATCGAGCGGGGCGCCGGGAAGAAGGTTGAACACGGCGAGAACGAGGTTGACAAGGCCGAGCCAACCGAGCAACGCGCCGACCATGGTCCCGGTGCCGAGGAGGAAAGCCGATCCCACGCCGACCACGCCGACGAACAGGCTGATGGCCGGACCGATGCCGGCCACTTTCGCTTCGATCCGGGCACTCGGGAGCTCACCCTCGAGCTGAGCAAGGCCTCCGAAGAGCCAGAGTGTGATCGAGTCGACCTTCAGGCCGTGGCGGCGCCCCATGAGGGCGTGCCCGAGCTCGTGGGCGAGGATTGAGCCGAGGAGACCAATCGCTCCGATCACTCCACCGATGAGGTACTCGGCGTCCGAGCGACCCTCCACCATCGAGGGAAGGATGCCGCTGGCGAGCGACAGCGTGATCAGCCCGGCGATGACGAGCACCGTCCAGTTGATCCCGACCTTTATGCCGCCGATGCGGCCGAGGGTGAATGTCGATCTCATTTCGTGTCCATCAGGGGATTGTTGGTTCCACTATCAGAACGTCCGTCCCCTCCTAAGTATGCCCTTCTTCGGGTAAGAGGTTGATGAGAAGAGCCTTCCGCTACCCGCTACCCGCTAGCCGCTACCCGTAAGACGGTCATTCGAGTCACCCTGGTTCCATGCTGCGAAGCGTTACTTCTTCCGGCGGACAGCGGACAGCGGACAGCGGGCTGCGGGACGCGGGTAGCGATCTCCGGCGAGAGACCCTCAACCCGCGCGAGAACTCCCTACAGCAGTGCTTCTTCGCTCATTCCGAAGCTGGGGTGACGGAGACGGCAGAGGGCGACCTTCTCGATCTGACGGATCCTTTCGGGCGTCAGGTTGAGCTCAGCGCCGATATCGGGAAGCGCCTTCGGCTCACCGTCGACAAATCCGTACCGGAGCAACAGGATCCGCCGCTCCCGGGCAGGGAGACGGTTGATCGCCCGGCGGAGGTCTTCTCCGACGGCGAGGCTCTCGGCGCGGATCACCGGGTCGTTGTCGTCGTCTTCGACCATCACGAAGTCGCCGAGCATGGCACCGTCTTCACCGACGGGGCTCTCGAGGCTGACCGAGTCCTTCACAGCGAGGGCTTCTTCGACGTGGGCCTCGCTCAGACCACTCTCCTCAGCCAGCTCCGGGATGGTGGCATCCCGGCCGAGCTCGGCCTGGAGACGGTTCTTGATGGCGTGGACGGTGGCGGCCGCGTCGGACAACCGGCCGGGCACGCGAATGGTGCGGGACTTCTCGGTGACGGCCCGGCTCAGGGCCTGGCGGATCCACCAGGAGGCGTAGGTCGAGAACTTGAAGCCCTTGCGCCACTCGAATTTCTCGACGGCGCGAATGAGACCCAGGTTGCCCTCCTGGATGAGGTCGATGAAGTCGATCCCTTCGGCTCCGCGGAACTTGCGGGCGTGGGCGACGACGAGACGCAGATTCGAATTGAGGAACCGGTTGCGGGCATCCTCTGCGGCCCGGACCTCGCGCTGGAGGCGAACCCGTTCCTTCTGGGGGATCCGCTTCTCGGCCTCGAGGCGGGCTGCGGCATCTCGTCCCGCCTCGATAGCCTGGGCGAGAACAACTTCATCTTCGGCCGTCAGCAAGTCGTGGCGCGCGATGTTATTGAGGTAATAGGTCACGTCGTCTACCGCGCCGCTGACCTGTCTTTGAGCTGTAACCATCGCCCCTCCTACCGGGCTGTTCTCTCGTCACTCACCGTGGTTGTGAATGGCTTCACAATCTATACGGCCCTACAACGGTTTGTGGACGTGAAATGTTCCACATCTAGAGAGATTTCACACCCGAGAGAACTTCCGCCATTTCTGTAATCGACGCGACACTAATCGGATCTAGAACAACTTGCAGGTGTTTGATCCCGAGAGCGCGAAACTCGACCAAACGGGCCGCTATTTCCTCGTAGGTGCCGGTCATAGGTTCGGAAACTCCCCGGCTCGGATCGCCTGCCACACGGCCCGATCCGCCCTGGAATTGAATGAGTACGGCAGCCGTTTTCTCGACGTCTGCGGGGTCACGACCGGCTGTGAGGAGTGCCGCGTCGAGTTGCTCGAGGTAGGGCCCGAGGCGGATTGGATCGTTCCCGAACCAGGCGTGCCAGGCGTTCCAGGCGTCCATATAGGGAGCGGTAATGGCCAGCATCCGGGGTCCGTGCGATCCGATCATGAGTGGAGGACCATTCGGGCGGGGACCGCGGGGAACGATGGCGCAGTCCCGCGCCGAGTAGTACTCACCTTCGAAGTCGATCTCCCCTTCCCGGAGCAGCGTGCGGATGATGGTGAAGGCTTCCTGAAACCGGCTCACCCGACGATCGAACGGGAACCCGAACGCCCGGTACTCGGTCTCATTCCATCCGGCACCGAGGCCGAGCACGAGCCGTCCACCGCTGATCTCGTCAATCGTGGCCGCTTTCTTGGCGAGCATGGCCGGACTGTGAAATGACGTCGATGCCACAAGCGGGCCGAACTCGACCCGCTCGGTGAGGGCGGCAATGGCCGCGAGTTGGCTCCAGGCCTCCCACGGTCCGACCACACCAACGTGCGGTGCTCGGTACAGGAGGTGATCGCCAACCCAGATGGAGTCGAAGCCGGCGTCCTCGATGAGGAGAATCATCTCGCGCACTTCTGGCCACCGAACCTCGCGTTCGATCTCAGGAAGCTGGATGCCGATCTTCATGAGAGCCAGCCAACAGCACCGGGACCGGCGATGCAAATGGAACAGCCGTCCCTCGTCC
>SHLN01000323.1 GCA_004283105.1 Acidimicrobiia bacterium | reverse complement strand
CTGCTGGACGGTGCGTTTGCCACCGCCTCGCTCGAGGAGAAGGTGACGGGACTCGACATCTGGCACATCAATGCCGATGAGCCCCGCGTGCTCCAGTACAACGACGACGTGGTCGACCCGGCCGAACGGTCGAGCGACTTCAACCAGCCGGTATCGATGGCCGACGAGTTCTCCTCGTCCGACCATGATCCGCTCATCGTCGGTCTCCAGCTGAGCGGGACGGTCAGCCTCGGGTACAGCACCGAGAACGACCGGTCGGCGCCATCGTCGCTCATCGGAGCAACGGTGTCGGGCCGGATCTACCCGTTCGTGCTGCCGATCGATCCGGGGTTGGACTTCACCACGGTGGACTTCTACCTGGACGGCGTGCACGCTCGCACCGAGTATCTGGCTCCCTACGACTTCGCCGGTGGGTTGCTCACCATGGCGACGGTGTGGGATACGAGCAGCGTGGCGGACGGCGAGCACACAATGGAGGCGGTCGGCCACCTGCCCGACGGCGGGACGGTGAGCGCCAGCGCCACCTTCACGGTGATGAACGCTCCGGCTCCCGGCGCCTTCGGCCTGTCGTACTCGACGTCGACGTCCCGGACGCCGGCCGAGGACCTGGCCGACGCGTACGTCGTCGGTGACGTGTACATCTTCGTCGATCCCCTCTTCCCGGCCGGGTTCGAGGACTTCGACAAGGTGCTCTTCTACCTGGACGGCAAGGCCATGCGGACCGAGTACGCGGCTCCGTACGACTTCGCCGGTGGCGGGATCGCCGCGGCCAGCAGTGTCTGGGACTCGACGAGCGTGGCAGATGGCGAGCACAGCATCATGGTGAAGGCGATTCGGAGCGGTGGGGTGCCGCTCGTGGCGACGGTGACGTTCAACGTGTCGAATGACACGCCACCGCCACCGCCGCCGCCCGAGCCCCCGCCCGAGCCGGTGCGCTTTGCCACCTTCAATGCCTCGCTCAACCGGTTCAATGAGGGCGACCTCGTCGCCGATCTCTCGACACCGGACAACGAGCAGGCCAGGGTGATCGCCGAGATCATCCAGCGGGCTCGCCCCGAGGTGCTGTTGCTCAACGAGTTCGACTACGACGCCGACGGGGAGGGAGCCCGGTTGTTCCAGGAGAACTACCTGGCCGTCTCCCAGAACGGCGCCGAGCCGATCGTGTACGGGTACGCCTTCAGTGCCCCGTCGAACACCGGCATCCCGTCGGGGCTCGACCTGGACAACAGCGGCGACGTCGGCGGACCAAACGATGCCTTCGGGTTCGGGTTCTTCCCCGGCCAGTACGGGATGCAGGTATACAGCCAGCACCCGATCGACTTCGCCAACGTCCGGACGTTCCAGGAGTTCCTCTGGGCCGACATGCCGGGCGCCAAGCTTCCGGTAGACCCTGATACCGGAGCCTGGTATTCGGCGGATGAGCTGAAAGAGGTGCGGCTGTCGTCCAAGAGCCACTGGGATGTCCCGATCGACGTGAACGGGCACATGGTCAGCTTCCTCGTGAGCCATCCGACGCCGCCGGTGTTTGATGGGCCCGAGGATCGGAACGGAACTCGCAACTACGACGAGATCCGCTTCTGGGCCGACTACGTGAACGGTGCCGACTACATCTACGACGATGCCGGCATGATGGGCGGCTGGGATGGCGAGTACTTCGTCATCGCCGGTGACCAGAACTCCGATCCG
>SHLN01000180.1 GCA_004283105.1 Acidimicrobiia bacterium | reverse complement strand
GTCGGGATCCGGACCACCCTCACGCTCAACTCGGAGATCGCCTGGGATGCCGCCCACCTCGCCGGCGGCCGGCGCCTCATGCTGAGTGGGTACGGTCCCGTCGGGAGCGGCATCCTGTTGTTCTCGCAGCCGACCAACGGTGTGGGTGCCGCCATCGTTCTCGTCGGCCTCGGGTGGATGGTCGGCTGGATCCTCGCTGCCGCCGCGCTCGGAGAACGAGCCGCCAAAGCGGCGCTCGATGACGCCGGAGATTGACGCCTTCTGAGCGGGCGCCGCGCCAATACAATCACCCGATGCTCTACCTCGACCACGCCGCTACCACTCCAATGCGCCCGGAAGCCTGGGCGGCGATGGAGCGCGTGAGAGGAACGTACGGCAACCCCTCCGGGGTCCACGAAATCTCACGGGCCGCCAAGAACGAGCTCGAGAACGCGCGGGAGGGAGCAGCCGGACTGCTGGGCGCCGGCCGGCCCTCCGAGATTGTCTTCACCGCCGGCGGAAGCGAGGCAGACAATCTGGCGGTGATCGGAACGGCTCTCGCCGGAGGACGGCCCGCCCACGTGGTGATCAGCGCCGTCGAGCACAAGGCGGTTCTCGAGTCGGCCCGGTTCGTGGAGCGGATGGGAGGCCGGGTCTCGATCGTGCCGGTCGACTCCTCCGGGGCGGTCGATCCCGCACAGGTGGGGGCCGCGGTCGAGGACGACACCGCTCTCGTCTCCATCATGCTGGCCAACAACGAGACCGGTGCTCTCCAGCCGGTCGAGGAGATCGTCGCCGCCGTCGATGCCGCCAACCCGGCCACCCTCGTTCACACCGACGCCGTGCAGGCGTTCATCTCCGAATCAGTCGATGTAGGCATCTTCGGCGTCGATTTGCTGTCGCTGGCCGCCCACAAGTTCGGCGGACCAAAAGGGGTGGGGCTTCTCTACGTGCGCGATGGGGTCCGGCTCGAGCCTGTAGTACATGGGGGGAGCCAGGAGATGGGCCGGCGAGCGGGGACCCAGAACCCGATGGGGGCCGCCGGAATGGTGGCCGCGATGGAGGCCACGATCGCCGACCGGCCGTCGTTCCACCGGCGGGTAGCGGCGGCTCGCGATGCCTTCGAACAGCAGCTCGCGGCCGCTATTCCCGACCTGCGGGTGAACGGTCCGGCCGATCGCCTCGTCCAGCATTCCCACCTCGGTTTTCCGGGGCAGAGCTCCGAGACCTTGCTCATTCGATTCGACCAGGCCGGGTTGGCCGCCGCCGCCGGCTCCGCCTGCCAGAGCGGGGCGGTGGAGGTCTCCCACGTGCTGGCCGCCATGGGAATGAGCGAGCGCCACGCCGCCGAATCAGTCCGGTTCAGCTTCGGCTGGACCAGCCAACCGGAAGACGCGGATCTGGCCGCCAAGATCGTGATCGAGGAGCAGCGATCATGAAGGTGGTGGTCGCAATGAGCGGCGGTGTCGATTCGTCGGTGGCGGCTGCCCTCATGGTCGAGGAGGGACACGAGGTCGTCGGGGTCACCCTCAAGCAGTGGGAGGACGTCGACGGCAACCTGCCCACCGCCGGCTGTTGTACGGTCGGGGACGCCGAGGATGCCCGCCGGGTCTCGGCCCAGCTCGACATTCCCTACTACGTGCTCGACTACGTCGACGAGTTCCGGGCGGCGGTGGTCGAGCCCTTCGGCATGAGCTATCTGGCCGGCCGTACTCCCAATCCGTGTGTTGAGTGCAACCGGACGGTCCGGTTCAACGCCTTGCTCGAGCGAACCGCCGACCTGGGGGCGGACATGCTCGCCACCGGTCACTACGCCCGAATCGGGCAGGATGGGGACGGCTACCACCTGAGGAAGGGCGTCGACCCCGGCAAGGACCAGTCCTATGTGCTTCACATGCTGACCCAGGCGCAACTGGCACAGATTCAGCTGCCGGTCGGCGAGCTGACCAAGCCCGCCGTTCGAGAGCATGCCGCCCGGCTCGGCCTCCGGACGGCCGGCAAGCCAGACAGTCAGGAGATCTGTTTCGTCGGGGACGGCAACTACCGGGACTTCCTTGCCGACCACTTCCCGGAAACGGCCCGGCCCGGCCCGATCGTCGACATGGCGGGTGCGGTGGTCGGCACTCACCCGGGAACTGCCGGTTTTACGATCGGTCAGCGGCGCGGGCTCGGAGTGGCGCTCCAGGAGCCAAAGTATGTGGTCGACATCGACTCGGAGACCTCCACCATCGTGATCGGTGACCGTCACGATCTCCTCGCCGCCGGCTGTGTCGTCGACGACGTTTCGTTCGTGTCGGGCCGACTGCCCGCCGGAGGTGCCGTCGAAGTGAAGGTGCGCTACCGGAGCCGCCCGGTGCCGGCCCGGCTCTCCCCGGACGGAGACCAGTGGCTGGTGGTGTTCGACGATCCCCAGCCGGCCGTCGCCCCCGGCCAGGCGGCCGTGTTCTACCGCGGGGATGAGGTGCTGGGGGGCGGGACCATCGAGCGGTCCATCCAATGACGGTCGCATCCCGCATCGAAGAGCTGCGAGAGGAGATCCGTCGTCACCTTCACCTCTATCACGTCCTGGACGAGCCGGAGATCTCCGACGTCGAATACGACGAGCTGTTTCGCGAGCTCGAGAACCTCGAGGCCGAGCACCCGGACCTGGTTTCTCCCGATTCGCCGACCCGGCGGGTGGGGGAGGCACCGTCCTCGGCGTTTGCGCCGGTCACCCATCGCCAGCCCCTCTTCTCTCTCGACAACGCCGACTCGCTCGAAGCGCTCGAGGCCTGGGAGCAGCGAGTGGTGCGCGGCCTCGAGCGGGAGGCGGGCGGCTATGTCTGTGAGCTGAAGATCGATGGCCTGGCGGTGTCGCTGACCTACGAGGATGGCCGGCTCGTGCAAGGAGCCACCCGCGGCAACGGAACGGTCGGCGAGGACATCACCCACAACGTCCGCACGGTGAGCGCGATACCGCTCGTCCTGCGCGGCGATGCACCCACCCTCATGGAGGTGCGGGGCGAGATCTACATGCCGCTCTCGGCCTTTGCCGAGCTCAACGAACGCCAGGCCGAGGAAGGTGGCCAGATCTTCGTCAATCCGCGCAATGCCGCCGCCGGCTCGGTGCGGCAAAAGGACCCGGCCATCACCGCCGGGCGGAAGCTCGCCATCTGGTGCTATCAGGTCGGGTTTCTCGAAGGCGGCCCGGCGCTTGGCTCCCAGTCCGAGACACTGGCGTGGCTGCGCGATCTCGGGCTTCCCGTCAACCCTGCCTCAGAGCGTGTCGAGTCCCGGCCCGGAGTAGAGGCCTACGTGCAACGAGCGCTCGATGGGCGCCACGCCCACGACTACCAGACAGATGGGGTCGTGGTGAAAGTGGATGAGTTGACCGAGCAGGATGTGCTCGGTTTCACCGCCCGGAGTCCCCGCTGGGCCGTGGCGTTCAAGTTCCCGGCCGAAGAGCGGACCACTGTGCTCGAGGAGATCCGCATCAACGTGGGTCGGACCGGGGCCGTCACCCCCTACGCGGTGCTCGAGCCGGTCTTCGTGGGGGGAGCGACCGTCACCCACGCCACCCTCCACAACGAGGGCGAACTGCACCGCAAGGACATTCGTCCCGGCGACGTCGTCACGGTGCGACGGGCCGGGGACGTCATTCCCGAAGTGGTCGGCCCCGTGCCGGCGGCCCGCAAAGGCAAGCGGCTTGCCAAATGGCACATGCCGGCGCTGTGTCCGTTCTGCAACAACCCCATCGTCACCGTGGAGGGGGAGGCCAAGGCCCGCTGCACCGGCGGCTTCCAGTGCCCGAGCCGGCTCCGTGAATACCTGTTCTACTTCTCCTCCCGCAGCGGCATGGACATCGAAGGGCTGGGGTACCAGACGGTCGATCTCCTCATGAGCAACGGGGTCATCTCCGATCCGGCCGACATCTTCACGCTCACTTCGGACGTGCTGCTCGAGTTCGAGGGGTGGGGCGAGGTTTCGGTCACCAATCTCCTCAGCGAGATCGAAGCGGCCAGGGATCGGCCGGTGGCCCGGCTCCTGACCGCCCTCGGCATTCCCCTCGTCGGACCGACCGTGGCCAAGACACTCGTGCGGCGGTTCCGGTCGATCGAGGCGCTCATGAGCGCCGCCCCGGACGAGCTGGATGCCATCGACGGCGTCGGACCCGAGATCGTTGCCTCGCTCCAGTCGTGGGCGGCCGATCCCGAGAACCGCCGGCTCATCGCCAAGCTGCAGGCGGCCGGCGTACGGCTGGAAGATCCCGCGCCGGAGGGCGGCGTCGATGACTCGCTTGCCGGGGTCACCCTCGTCATCACCGGTACCCTCGACGCCTACAGCCGCGATGAAGCGAAGGCTTCGGCCGAAGAGAAGGGGGCCAAGGTGACCGGATCGGTGTCCAAGAAGACGACGGCCCTCGTGGCGGGTGCCAACGCAGGCTCCAAACTGGCCAGGGCCACCGACCTCGGCGTTCCCGTCCTCGATGAGGCAGCCTTTACCCGTCTGCTGGCCGACGGGCCGGGGGTCATACCCGCATGAAGACCGTGCCGGCCGGTGTGCGCCATGTCATCTTCGACTACGGAGGCACCCTGGCCGACCTCGTGTTCCCGTTCACGGTGTTCCGGAGGTTTTCGCCGACAACCACGATGGGGTCCGGCGAGATCAAGCCGCCGCACTTTCTGCAACGCCGGGCCCGCAAGCTCGCCTATCCGGTGGCGGCCCGGCTGTTCCGTCCCTTCGACGGGCTCCACGAGGTCTTGACCGAACTGCGCACACGCGGCTACCGGCTCCACGTGCTGTCGAACAACAGCTCGATTCTTCCGCTCCAACTCGACCTGATCGACACCACCGACTACTTCGACACCATCTCCTGGTCCGAGGAGATGGGTGTCGAAAAGCCCGATCCCCGCATCTTTGCCCTGGCGCTCGAGCGTATCGGAGCCGCAGCCGACGAAGTCGTATACGTCGGTGACAGCGTGCCTGCCGATGTGGAGGGCGCTGCCGGAGCCGGCATCACCCCGATCCACGCCGACCACCGGAGGCGTCTCCCGCAGGGCGCCGAGCTTCGAGTGGAGTCGCTCTTCGGCCTGCTCGATCTCCTGCCCCCGCTACCGCCGTCTGAGTAGCAGCACCCCGTCGGTGCTGATCACCGGTTCCCACGGATTCGTCCGGTCGGCCAGCAGTTCCGTCAACGTCTCATTGGCGTATGCAAAGTTCACGAGCCGGTTTGGGTCGAGAATGATCCATTCGACGTCCCCGGCAGGCGGGTCGTAGTCGATGCCGGGGGTGCCGTAGTCGAGCTCCCGGAACGGATTGGGGAACCGGTAGACGGTGGTGCGATGGGCCAGGTGGACGGCCAGGGTGCTGTTGGCCGAGACGACATCGTCCGGCCCGATGAGGTCGATGGCGGCCTCGACGGCGGCGGCATCCTCGAGGCCGTCCCAGGCGCTGCCATCCGGGCCGGGACCGAGGCCGAGGAAGGCTGCCAGGACCACGGCTGCCACGATCCAGC
>SHLN01000322.1 GCA_004283105.1 Acidimicrobiia bacterium | reverse complement strand
GATTCACGCTGGGAGCGCTCGATCGCCTCATTGCCGGTCGGATGGGGGATCCCGAACCAGGTTCGGGAACGAGCCGGTTGCTCGAGCATCCCGGCCTCCTGGCAGACAAGCTCCGTGAGGAAGCGACGGAATTGGGGGAGGCCACCACCACCGATGAGGTGATCCACGAGGCGGCCGACCTTCTCTATTTCGCCCTCGTGCGCCTGCGCGGCGCCGGTGCCCGGTTGGAGGACGTCGAAGCCGAGCTGCGGCGCCGGAATGCCCGGGTGAGGCGACGGCCCATGATCTCAAAGGAGGCTCTATGACCATGCTCTTACCGGACCGGAGCGTCGAGGAGCTCACCGCCGGCCGGGGCCGGGGGGTCGACGCCGAGGCCCTCGCCGTGGCGGCATCCATCATCCATCGGATTGAGAACGGAGGCGTCGCCGCCCTCGAAGCGCTCACCATCCAGTTCGATGAGCGGCCGGACGGGATGAGCCTCTTCCTGACGGCAGACGATCTCACCGCCGCGCTCGAGTCGATCCCCGACGACGATCGGCAGCTGCTCGAGCGCACCGCCGCCCGGATCCGTGCGTTTGCCGAAGCCCAGCTGGCGACATTGGCCCAGATGGACGGCCGGCCGGTGCCGGGCGGTCTGGCCGGGCAGGTGGTTGCCCCGGTGGAACGGGCCGGGTGCTACAGCCCGGGGGGTCGGTATCCGTTGCCGTCTTCGGTGCTCATGACGGCCGTGACGGCACGGACCGCCGGCGTGGACGAGGTGTGGGTGGCATCGCCACGGCCGACGGCCGTCACTCTGGCGGCGGCCGCGGTGGCCGGCGCCGATGGGTTGCTCGTGGCCGGTGGTGCCCACGCCATTGCCGCCCTCGCCTTTGGCGCGGGTCCCGTTCCGGCCGCTGACGTGGTCGTCGGGCCCGGCAACCGCTTTGTGACCGCCGCCAAGCAGCTCGTCTTCGGCCGGGTCGGGATCGACATGTTGGCGGGACCGTCCGAGCTCGTCGTGCTGGCCGATGACTCTGCCGACGAAGCGATGGTGGCCGCCGACCTCATTGCCCAGGCCGAGCACGATCCGGAGGCGGTCCCCGTGTTGGTCACCA
Source organism: Acidimicrobiia bacterium (assembly GCA_004283105.1). Taxonomy (GTDB): domain Bacteria; phylum Actinomycetota; class Acidimicrobiia; order Spongiisociales; family SHLN01; genus SHLN01. The sequence goes on along the minus strand of SHLN01000322.1, from coordinate 597 downwards.
CCGATCCCGGTCTCCCCGACCGGGTGCGGAGCCGGCTCGAGGAGCAATTGGCCGACCTGCCAACGGCGGACATCGCTTCCCCGGCCCTGCGCGGGGGCGGCGCCGTGATCGCGGCGGATATGGCCGACGCCATCGCTGCCTGCGACGCGCTGGCACCCGAGCATCTGCAACTGTCGGTACGTTCCCCGGAGACGATCCGGGACTCGCTCGGTCACTACGGGGCGGTGTTCGTCGGCGAGGGGTCGGCCGAGGTGTTCGGCGACTACGGCGTCGGCCCCAACCACGTGCTTCCCACCGGAGGCACGGCTCGGTTCACCGGTGGGTTGTCTGTGTTCACGTTCTTGCGAACCCGTACCTGGCTGCAGATTGACCCGCGGAATGAGCTCATCGACGATGTCGCCCGACTCGCCAGGCTCGAAGGCCTGGAGGGACACGCCCGGGCCGCGGAGGCGCGGCGCTCCGGCAAGTGACGAGCCGAAGGCTCTTGCCTGAAGTTGGGTCTCCCCGGGAAGACTCGGAGACCCTGGGACGCCTCGCGTTATCTGGAGGTGCGAAGCACCTCCCGAGCAACGCCGTAGGCGTTGCCGCTCGCTAGGG
>SHLN01000179.1 GCA_004283105.1 Acidimicrobiia bacterium | reverse complement strand
GTTTCATTCGGCCCGGACGGGAACTTCTCGTGGGAGGGCATGGTCGACCGATACAACGCCGACCTCGCCAATGATCTCGGCAACCTCGCCAACCGGGTGCTCAACATGGTCGAGCGGTACCGCGATGGATCGGTTCCGGCTGTGGCCGGTAATGAGGACTCGGATCGCAAGCTTCAGGCCGCCGCCGCCGGCGCCCTCGAGTCGCTCAACGGGTTCCGGACCTTCGGGTTCAACGACGCCCTGCTCGGGGTGTGGCGTCTGTTCGGGGCCGCCAACGCCTACGTGGAGGAAAACGCCCCGTGGGCGCTGGCCAAGGACCCGGCGAGCGCCGAGCGCCTCGACCAAGTCCTGAATGCCCTGCTGGAGGCGCTGCGAGTCGGGGCGATTCTCATCTCTCCCGTCATGCCGAATGCGGCCGCTCGATTGTGGGATCAACTTGGCCTGGCAGGCAGGCCCGACTCCGCTCCGTACACCGAGACGGCGGTGTTCGGGACGTTCCCTCCGGTGACGGTGAATCGCGGAGAACCGCTCTTCCCTCGCATCGAAGAAGGCTGAGGGCTCACCCGTGTGGGTCGACACCCACTGTCACCTCCAGCTGGCGGAGGCCGAGCCAAGCGAGTCGCTGGCGCGGGCCGCTCAGGCCGGAGTGGACTGGGTGGTTGTGCCGGGTGTCGATGCTCAGTCGTCGGAAGCGGCGAGGCGGCTGGCCGAGACGGATGATCGCCTCCGGTGGTCGGCTGGATTGCATCCGCACGACGCGACAAAGTGGGCGGATCAGGCAGACCGGATAGCCGACCTGGCCGGAAGCGCCGATGCCGTGGGAGAGATCGGGCTCGACTTCTACCGGAGTCTGTCACCGCGCGGCGTCCAGATCGACGTCCTCAAGGCGCAGATCGAGATCGCTCTAACCGTCGACAAACCGATCATCGTGCACTGTCGCGATGCGTTCTCGTCGCTGTTCGAGGTGCTCGAGGAGACGGAGATCGGGCCCCGCACGGTCCTTCATTGCTGGACGGCCGGCCCGCGCTGGACGAAGCGGTTCAGGGACCTCGGCGTCACGTTCTCCTACGCCGGGCCCCTTACCTTTCCGAACGGCGACACGATCCGGCGCGGAGCCGTCGAGGCGCCGCCCGAGCGGACCGTGGTGGAAACGGACACCCCGCTGCTGACGCCGCCGCCGTTCCGGGATGAGGAGAACCAGCCGTCCCGGGTCGTCCTGGTCGGCAAGACGCTTGCCGAGGTGTGGGGCATGGACATCGAGGAGGTCGCCCGCCTGACCTCCACCGCAGCGGTACGGATCTTCGATGCGTGATGGCGCCCAGGGCCGAGCCGAAGTCATCGGCCTGCTTCGCCGCCATGGAGTGAACCCGACGAAGCGGCTTGGTCAGAACTTCCTCGTAGACCCCAACACCATCAACAAAATCGTCGACTTCGCCCGGGTCGGCCCCGGCGATCAGGTCATCGAGGTCGGAGCAGGGACCGGAACGCTCTCGAGGGCACTGGCGGCGACCGGTGCCACAATCGTCGCCTACGAGATCGACGAGCACCTCCGGCCGGTGCTCGACGAGGTCCTGGCCTCCGTCGGCAACGTGGAAGTCCGGTTCGCCGATGCCGCTCAGATAACCCTCGGCGAGGGCTCCTGGACGGTTGTCGCCAACCTTCCGTACTACCTCTCGAGCACGCTGCTGCTGGATTGGCTGCAATGGGGCCCCCAGCCTGAGCGGTTCGTCGTGATGGTGCAGCGGGAGGTGGCGGACCGGTTGACGGCGGGGCCGGGTTCGCGGGTGTACGGAATCCCGAGCGTCATCGCCCGCCTGTACGGACGCCCCGCCACGGCATTCCGGGTGCCGTCGACCGTGTTCTACCCGCAACCTGAGGTGGAGTCGGCAGTGGTCGAGATCGTGCGGAGGGAGCCTCCGCCCCACGCCCGCCGGGCGGCTGCCCTTGCGTCGGTGGCGTTCGGTCAACGCCGCAAGATGCTGCGCCGTTCGCTGGCCGGTGCTCTGACAGATCCGGAGGCGACCCTCACCGAGGCCGGCATCGATCCACAGCTACGACCGGAGGATGTCGACGTCGCCGGGTTCCTGGCGCTTGCCGAGGTTGTCGATGGCTGATCGATGGGCGGCGGATGCATTTGCCAAAGTCAATCTGGGACTCGTGGTCGCCGCCCGCGGGGCGGACGGGTTCCATCCGCTCGTCTCCCTGACTCAGTCCGTTTCCTGGTCCGATCGCGTGACCGTTGGGCTCTCCGAGGACGATGCTTTCAGTGCAGAAGGCATCGAACCGGAGGACACCAATCTCCTATGGCGGGCGATTGAGGCGGTTCGCACCGAGGCCGGGTCGATCCGGCCCCTCACCGTTCACCTCGACAAGCAGATTGCCATTGCGGCCGGTCTGGGCGGCGGAAGCGCCGATGCCGCCGCTGGTCTCGGGCTCACATCCCGGCTGTTTGGTGTGCCGGACGAGCGGCTGCCGGCGCTCGGGTTGGAGCTCGGCGCCGACGTGCCGTTCTGTCTGTCGGGGGGCCTGGCCATTCTCGAGGGCCGGGGGGAGCAGGTGAGCCCGCTGCCGCTGGTCGGTGATTATGCCCTCGGGATCGCCGTACCCAACTTCGAGCTATCGACACCTGCCGTCTACGGGAGGTGGGATGAGATGGGAGAGCCGGAGGGCCGGTCCTTCCCCGGTGGGGAGCTGCCTCCTGGCCTGCGTGACTACGTTCCGCTCCGCAACGACCTCCTGCCGGCGGCCGAGTCGCTCGCGCCACAGCTCGGTGATTGGCGCGCCGACCTCTCGGAGCGGTGGGGGAGGCCGGTGGCGATGTCGGGGAGCGGGCCGGCGCTGTTCGGTTTCTTCCTCGACGAGGACGAGGCCGCCGATGCAATCGTCGACTGCCCTGGAGCGCGAGCCGCTCATGCGGTGGTCCCGGTGCCGCAAGGGTGGCGGGAGGTCCCAGGTACACTGGCTGGCCCCGAGTGATTGGGGGGTGGTGTAACTGGCAGCACACGTGGTTTTGGTCCACGCAGTACGGGTTCGATTCCTGTCCCCCCAGCCAGTTTGAGAAGAGGAGCAACCAGTGAGCGTCCGCGTCATCGTCCTGGCGGCCGGGCAGGGCACGCGCATGAAATCCAGCCTGCCGAAGGTGCTGCATCCGGTGGCGGGTGCTCCCCTCGTCAATTGGGTGGTGGATGCGGTCCTCGGCGCCTCGCCCGATGAGGTTCTCGTCGTCATCGGGCACGGGGGCGAAGACGTCGCGTCGGTGCTTCCCGACGGTGTCGCGACGGTTGTCCAGGAGGAGCAGAACGGGACCGGACATGCGGTTCTCGTGGCCCTCGAAGCTCTCGGCGACGTCGAGGGAGACAGCGTCATCGTGGTTCCCGGTGATACCCCCCTCATCACCTCAGCGACGCTTTCCCGATTGATCGACGCCCACCATGCGGCAGAGCCGTCCATCACGCTGCTCACTACCCACCTCCCGGACCCGACCGGCTACGGACGGATCGTTCGGGACGATGCCGGTGAGGTAGTCGGAATCGTCGAGGAACGAGACGCCGACGATGAGCAGCGGCGGATCGACGAGGTTGGCGTGTCGATGTACGCCTTCGCCGGTGGCGAGCTGGTGCGGGCGCTCAATCAGGTCGGCACCGCCAACGATCAGGGCGAGATGTACCTCACCGACGTGATTGGCATCCTGGCCGGCGAGGGCGCCCCGATTGCCGCGGTGGCTGCTCCGGCTCCCGAGGTGTCGGGAGTGAACAGCCACGACCAACTAGCGGCGGTCGGTCGCCTGCTGCGGGCCCGGCTCAATGAGCGCTGGATGCGGGACGGCGTCTCGATGCTCGATCCCGATCGTGTCTACCTCGACTCGACCGTCGAACTGGCGGCCGGAGTGGTGCTCATGCCCGATGTGCATCTACAGGGATCAACGTCGGTGGCCGCCGGAGCCCAGGTCGGGCCTTCTGTGTTTGCGGAGGACAGCAGCATCGGGCCCGGTGCCCGGGTGTGGTACTCGGTGTTACGGGGCGCCGACGTGGGCGAATCGGCCGAGGTGGGGCCCTTCGCCAGCCTCCGACCCGGCACGGTGCTCGGTCCCGAGACAAAGGCAGGCACGTTCGTCGAAACCAAGAACACGACCCTCCAGCGGGGAAGCAAGGTTCCCCATCTCAGCTACATGGGCGACGCCGAGATCGGAGAGGACTCAAATATCGGAGCCGGCACCATCACCTGCAACTACGACGGTTTCGAGAAGCACCGCACCACGATTGGCGATCGAGTGCGAATCGGTTCCGACACGATGCTCGTGGCACCGGTCGAGATCGGTGACGATGCCTGGACGGGAGCCGGCTCCACCATTACGAAAGACGTCTCGCCGGGTGCCCTCGGGGTCGAGCGCTCGCACCAGCAGGAGATCCCGGACTACGCTGCACGACGCAGGGCAAAGAGGCGCACGAGCGAATGAAAATCGCATCAAGCAAGAGGTTGATGATCTTCTCGGGGTCGGCCAATCTGCCGCTTGCCGAGGACGTTGCCGAAATCCTCGGAGAACCCCTCGGTGATGTCGAGCTCTCATCCTTTGCCAACGGTGAGATCTACGTTCGCTACAACGAGAGCGTGCGTGGAGCCGATTGCTTCGTGATCCAGAGTCATTGCCGGCCCATCAACCACCACATCATGGAGCAACTCATCATGATCGATGCGTTGCAGCGAGCCTCGGCCAAACGCATCACGGCAGTGGTGCCGTTCTTCGGATACGCCCGCCAGGACAAGAAGGTGCGGGCTCGTGAGCCGATCACCGCCCGGCTGGTCGCCGACATGTTTCTAGCTGCGGGAGCAGACCGGATCGTGGCCGTCGACCTTCACACCGGCCAGATCCAGGGGTTCACCTCGACACCCTTCGATCATCTCACCGCCCTGCACGGCTTCGCCGACTACCTCATGGGCACCATCAACGGTCCGACGGTCGTGGTCTCTCCCGACTCGGGCGGCGTAAAGCTGGCAGAGAAGTACGCCAAACAACTGGGTTCAGAGATGGCGCTCATCTACAAGCGTCGCCGCACCGATCTCCGCAACGAAGTCGAGGCGCTGTGGGTGGTCGGCGAGGTGGAGGATCGTCACGCCATCATCGTGGACGACATGGTGGACACGGCCGGGACCCTCATCTCCGCCGCCAAGCTCCTCAAGGCGCGCGGTGCCTTGACGGTACGGGCGGTGGCCACCCACGGTGTGCTCTCGCACCCGGCAGTCGACCGGATCAAGAACTCGGCCCTCGAAGAGCTCGTCATTACGAACTCCCTGCCGCTGCCGGCCGCTGCCGAGGGGCTCCCCAATCTCTCGGTCCTCTCGGTTGCTCCCCAGCTCGCCCAGGCCATCGAAGCCATCTTCAACGACGCCTCGGTCAGCAAACTATTCCGGGGAGAGAATTTCTAAGGCTCTGGCAACGCCTTCGGCGTTGCTTAGCCGGGCTTCGCCCGGCAGGCCGGTGCGTGG
>SHLN01000015.1 GCA_004283105.1 Acidimicrobiia bacterium | reverse complement strand
GTGACGAGGGATTCCCCGCGGCCCCGGTACGATCGACGTTCACATGGACACCGCGATCGTGCTGCTGCTCATTTTCGTCATGGTGGGCTTCAACGCGCTCTACGTGGCTGCGGAGTTCGCCACCGTCGGATCGCGGCGTTCGCGTGTCCAGGAGACCGCCGAGACGGGAAGCGGACCGGCCACGGGCCTCCTGGAGATCCTCCAGGACCCCAAGCGGCTCGACAACTACGTCGCCGCCTGCCAGATCGGCATCACGCTGTCGAGCCTCGTCGCCGGTGCCTACGGCCAGGCCCGGCTCGTCCCGCTCTTCCAGGAACAGTTTGGAAGCGCCAGCCGCACGATCGCCATCGTTGTCGTGCTCCTGTTCATCACGGCTCTGCAGGTTGTGCTCGGTGAGTTGCTGCCCAAAACCGTGGCACTTCGGTATCCCGAAACGCTGGCGATTGCCACGCTCACGCCGATGCGGATCAGCCAGTGGCTGCTGCGCCCGCTCGTCGCCGTCTTCAACGGGTCCGCCTTCACCATCATGCGGTGGCTCGGGCTCAACATCGACCACTCCCACTCCCACGTGCACTCGCCGCCCGAGCTCGCAGGCCTCTACCGGGACAGTGCGGCGGGCGGCTTGATCGACTCAGACGAGCGCAAGATGCTGACCGGCGCCCTCTCCGTTACCAACCGGGTCGTCCGAGAGATCATGACGCCGCGTCGCCGGCTCGTCACAATCGAAGCATCGACCCCGATCGCCGACGCGCTGGCAGAGTTCTCAGCCAGCCCATACTCACGGTTCCCCGTTACCGAGGACGGTGAGGAGGTCGTCGGTCTCGTCACGCTTCGCGACCTCTTCCTTGCCAACGAGGGCGGTACTGGAGCCACGGTGGCCGACATCGCCGATGAGCCGATGGTGGTCAGCGAGGTGTTTGAGGTCCCGCCGCTCATGAATGCCTTTGCTCAGGAGGGCAACCACGTGGCCATCGTGGTGAACGAGTTCGGAACCATCTCCGGCATGGTCACCCGTGAGGACGCCCTCGAAGAGGTCTTCGGTGAGTTCTACGACGAGTTCGACGACGAGCCCGACCCGATCACCGTCACCGGGTCCACGGTTTCGGTGCGCGGTGATGTGCTGCTCGAGGTGCTCAACGAACGTTTCGAGCTCAGTCTCCCCGCCGACCGGGCCGACACGGTCAGCGGCTACGTGTGGCACCATCTCGGGCGGCGTCCGGCAGTGGGCGACACGGTGCCCCTCGTCGCGAAGACGGTGGGGGGCCCTGGCGACGTCGATGCTCATTCACCCCTTCGGGTGGACTCGGTCGATGGCACGCTCGTGGAGCGGGTCAGCTTCACTCTCCCGGGCGGCGAAACCGCAGAGGACCGGGCATGAGCGTCAACGTGCTTGCCGTCAACGTCGTCACCGGTGTGATCCTGCCCATCGTTGCCGTCGTGGCGCTCGTGGTGATCAACGGAGTGTTCGTGGCCGCCGAGTTCTCGCTCGTAGCCAGTCGCCGATCGCGCATCAACGCCCTGGCGGACGATGGCAACCGGGGTGCCCGCTGGCTTCTCGGTGTCTTCGATCGCCCCACCGGCAAGGATGGCTACATCGCCGTCGCGCAACTCGGTATCACGCTCGCCTCGATCGGTCTCGGCATGTACGGTGAGCCCGCCATCGCCCACTGGCTGTACGACCCCTTCGAGTCGCTCGGACTGTCCAAGACTGCGGCGCACACGGTCGGATTCATCGTGGCACTCAGCATCATCACGTACCTTCACGTGGTGCTCGGGGAGATGATCCCGAAGGCTCTGGCGCTGTCCCAGCCTGAGGGCACCAGCCTGCGGGTCAACCGCGTGATGCGGACCTTCAGCCTGCTATTCCGGCCTGCGGTCGCCTTTCTCAACTGGATGGCGTTGTCGCTCATGCGTCTGATCCGCATCCCAGAACCCGATGAGACGCTGTCGCTCTACAGCTCCCAGGAGCTGGCCATTGTCACGGACGAATCGGCGGAGGGGGGCGAGCTTCGTGAGCTCCAGCGCGAGATCATCCACAACATTTTCGAGCTCGAGGATCTCACTGCCGGCGAGCTGATGACCTCGCGCCGTCAGATCCGGGCGATCGAGCACGATGCGGGCCGAGCCGACATTGCCGCACAGATCGAAGTGTCATCCACGTCGCGCTACCCGGTCTATGTCGACGACCTCGATCACGTCATCGGGATTCTCCACGTGAAGGACTTCGTGCGGGTCAGCCAGTCCGACGATCCCGTCGACCTCACCACTCTCGTCCGCCGGCTCCCGACCGTGGGTGGCAAGACCAGCGCCGACGTTCTCCTCGCCCGATTTCGGAACGAGCGGATCCACGCCGCACTCGTCGTCGACGAGCTCGGCGGCACGATCGGGTTCGTCACTCTCGACGACATCATCTCGGAAGTGATCGACGATCCGGCCGGCGACCACGACCTGCCTGCGGTCGTACACGACGACGGGTCGGTCACGCTCGACGGTGAGACCACCCTCACCGAATTGGACGAGGACTACGGATTCACCTTCCGGCACGAGGCAGTGACAACGCTCGCCGGTCTCGTCCTGGCCGAGACCGGCACGCTGCCGACTCTGGGCGATCGAGTCGAGTTGCAGGGCCACGAGCTCACTGTGGAAGCCGTTGATCACTACAAGTTGACCCAGATCCGGGTTGCCCGGCTCGACGTGTCTGCCGACAAACCAGGCCCGGGCGAGACTGCTCCAAGCCACTAGAAAACCGGGGCATCCTCCCCGGATCGCCGGTTGCACCGACGGCTGTCAGATCTCGGCGAGATGGGCGACTGCGTCACCGCGGTTCACGAGGGGATGCTGGGTATGGCCGATGACGAGGCCATTGCTCCGTGCGGTGATGCGGCCGAGCCGCTTTCCGAACGGGTCGAAGATCGAGGCGATCGTCGCACCGGCCTCGACCTCGTCGCCGAGTTCCACGTTGAGGTGGAGTATGCCGCTGCTCGAGGTCCGCAGCCACCTGCTCGTGCGGGAATAGCGGGTCGCGGCCGGATGGGCGAGTCCGGCCGGGATGATCCCAATCTCGGCGAGAACCCGCAGTGTTCCATCCCGGCCGGTGGCGATAGCAGCAGGATCGAATCGGAGGGCCTCGCCGCCCTCGTAGAGGAGGACGGTGGCTCCGGCTTCGGTTGCGGCCTCGCGCAATGAACCGTCGCGGGTTCGGGAGTGAATGGAAACCGGGGCACCGAAGGCCTCCGTCAACCGGAGGGTTTCGGTGTCATCCAGGTCGGCGCGAATCTGCGGCAGATTGGTGCGATGATCGGACCCGGTGTGCAGATCGATGCCGACGCTGCAGCGGCCGACTACTTCGGTCATGAGCAGGTGGGCGATGCGGGAGGCAAGCGACCCGCGCGCGGAGCCGGGAAACGACCGATTCAGGTCTCTCCGGTCGGGCAGATACCGCTGGCCGCTGTTGAAGCCGTGGACGTTGACGACGGGGACGGCGATGACCGTGCCGGCCATTGTTGAGGGCTCGAGCGCCTCGAGCACCTGTCGGATGATCTCGACTCCGCACAACTCGTCTCCGTGGACTGCTCCACTGAGCCACACCGTCGGGCCATCGAGCCGGCCGTGCAGGACCACCACCGGCAGCGCCACCGGGGTTCCGGACATGAGTCGGGCAATGGGAAGCTCGAACCTGGCCTTGCGGCCGGGAGCGACCTTGTTGCCGGCAATCTCAATAGGCGGGCGGGTCGCCTTCGGGCTCATGTTGGATCGTGTTCAACAGCGGGTGGAGACTCCGGGTCGGGAATCGGTTCGTCGGGAAGCGGCCTCACCTTCGGTTGCTGGCGCTTTCGCCGGCGGGCCGGAACCAGATCGCGCATGGCCTCCAATCGGCCGAAGCAGAGGAGCCGATCCTCGGGCTCTAGAACCCGCTCGCCGCGCGGATTGGGAATGACGGTGGTGCCCCGGGTGAGCGTCAGCACAGAGATGTCGCGGTCGCGCAGCCCGGATTCGTTGATGCTCTTTCCGATGAGGTCGGCGCCCTCGTGGACCAGTAGTTCGGCAACGCCGTATCCCGTACTGACTGAGAGCCGCTGCCGGACATCGAGTTCCGGAAAGGCCGTCTGGCGATCGATGTAGTCGATGATGGCACCGGCGACATCGAGATCGGTTGCAGTCTCGATCCCCTCCAACCCCGGGGAGGAGTTGACCTCGAGCACGAGGGGACCGTCGGCGCCTTCGAGCATGTCCACCCCGGCGATGCGGAGTCCCATGATCTGGGCCGATTGCACGGCAACGCGTTCGTACTCCGGGTCCAGATCGACGACCTCGGTTGAGCCGCCCCGGTGCACGTTCGACCGGAACTCGCCCGGTTGGGCGCGGCGGCGCATCGCGGCGACCACGCGATCCCCAACCACCAGGGCCCGGATGTCTCGGCCCCGGCTCTCCCCGATGAAGCGCTGGATGAGGACGTTTTGCTTCGTGCTCTGGAGCGTCTCGATCACGGCCTCGGCAACCTTGGTATCGGGCGCCAGGATTACGCCGATGCCCTGGGTTCCCTCTAGCAGTTTGATCACAACCGGTGCCCCGCCTACCCGCTCGATCGCCGGCAGCACGTCGGCGCGGTCTCGGACAAACGTCGTGGCCGGTATCCGGATGTCATGGCGCGAAAGAATCTGGATGGCGCGCAGCTTGTCCCGCGAATTGGCGATTCCATTCGAGGTGTTGGGTGTGTAGACGTCCATCTGTTCGAATTGACGAACCACCGCGATCCCGAAGAATGTGATCGAGGCGCCTATGCGGGGCAGAACGGCGTCGTAGTGGGAAAGCTGCTTGCCCCGGTATTGGAGGTTGGGTTCCCGACCGGACAGGTCGATGGCGAACCGCAGCGTGTTGAGGACTCGCACGGTATGGCCACGCTCGCGAGCGGCTGCGGTGAGGCGCTGGGTGCTGTAGGCGCGTGGCGCCCGGGAGAGAATGGCGATTTTCACGACTTCACCGTCCCGCGCTCGGGCTGACCCTCGGGCCTCCGGGACCCGTGCAGGAACGACCGCCCCGGGTCGACCCAGAATCGGCGCCGGATGGCACTGCGGCCCAGCAGCATCCGGAAGCCCATCTCGTCCCGGGAGGTCAGCGTCAAGTCGATTTCGAGGTCCGACTCGCCGAGGAGCAGTCGGGTGCGGATCACGGGACGACGCTGCGAATGCCCGCTCGAGGACCGTACCTGCTTGAAGCCGAGGACCGGACACGTGACGGTGGAACTCTCCCGTCGGGAACGCTGTATGGGGTGGATCTCGAATTCGGCCCACGCTCGTCCCTTGCGCTCGTGCACCGAGAGGTCGAACGCATGGAGCGTCGAGGTGTGGGCCCCGGTGTCGATCTTGGCCTTGATCGGCACCGGTGACAGGTCGGGCAGGACCACCCATTCCCGCCATCCGATCAAGGGCTTCGCCGCAGGTTTCCGCGATTTCCGCGTCGCTCGTTTCCTCGTGGGAGCGCTCATCATGAATCCCGCACGGTGGTTACGACGGCCATGGCTGCCTCCAAAATCGTCTGCTTCTCGGACTCCACACTGAGCTCCGGAAGGTTTCGCAATGGGCGCCACAGGGTGCCGAGGACGGCCGATGCTCCCAGGCGAGCCGCCGCCGAGCGATTGTCTCCGCGAATGGCCTCCCGAAGGCGCTGGTTCGAGTCGGTCAGGCGCTTGCCGAGGCGCGGATGATGGAGCACCGCCTTGTCGGCATCGACCCAGATGAGGAGATCACGGTGCTCGACCAGCACGTCGAGGTAGGCGGACAGGAGCCTCCGGCCCTCCTCAGGCCACGAGGGGTGTCGGACAAAGCCGTCGAGCGCCGCTTCGATGTCATTGAGCAGTGGCTCCACCAGTTCGTCCATGAGCTGTTCCTTGGTTTCCAGGTGGTAGCCGAAGGCAGCCTTGCTCATGCCGGTTCGCAGGACGATGTCGGCCACCGACGTCCCCTCATATCCCTTTTCTTTGAACTCCTCCAGCGCTGCTCGAAGGAGTTCTTCCCGTCGGCTCTGTCGTGCCATCGACAACCATCCTATTACTTGCCGAACGTTCAGACTAGTTACGAGGGGCCCTCGTTCATGAGTCACGGGTGGGATCCATCCGGGTCCTCGTGGGCTTCGAGGAACTGTTCTTGCTCGGCGACGGCGTGTTCGTGCGCCAAATCACCGCTCACCGAGGCGGGACGATGGTCGAGGTCTGCCACGGCCCCGGATCGTCCGTACAGGAATAGGGTGTCTCCGGACTCGACTCTCGTGTGAGGCTGCGGTGCTCCGAAGAACGTTCCGTCGGCATGTTGGATTGCGAGGAGGACGACTCCTTCGTCGGGAAGCTCCAACTCGGACAGGGACTTCCCGGCGATCCAATCGCCTTCCTGAACGGCGAGCTCGATGACCGCGTACTCTCCGCCGAGCCGCATCATGTGATGAAAATCGCGGAGTTCGAGATCTGAATAGCGATCGAGCAACCTGGCCAGGAGCGCGGTGACCCGTTGCTCGAAGAAGCTGGTCCGGCTGAGATACCCGAGGGCCACGATCGCCCCGAGGATCACGAGAGCCCTCACGATGGCATCGGTCGTGCTGCTGCTCCCCGAGAAAGAAAGAATGAGTGATGCAACGATCGTCACAAACCCTGCGTTTCCAATGGTCATCAGAAAGAGCACGATGCGTCGCCGCACAGGATGGCCGACGATGGTTTCCGACTCACTCGTCGTGAATCCGACGCCGGTGAAGGCGGATCGCGCCTGGAAGCGAGCCACTTCTGCGGGCATGCCCGTTGCCGTCAGCGCGAGCGCTCCCATGCGAACCACCAGCGTGGCGACGCCGATCACGACGAGTAGAGATGCAATGGCGATCACAGACGCTCCTGTCTTCCAACGATGCCTGTACAGGACGCTCTGATTGAGACGGACGTCGCGCAGTTGCCGCGACATTTTCGAACCGGGCTGCGTCATAGAACCAACAGAGACCGCAAAGGAGGCGTTCGATGGGTGAAGGACCGGTAACCAAGGTCAAGAACGGTGTATTGAAGGTGCTGCGCGGGACCGGCGCCATCGTTGAGGGAACGGCAGAAACCGTGAAGGACGCGACGGTGGCAACGCTTCGCGGGGCCGGCGACGTCGTCTCGGGGGCCGGCGAAGTCGTATCACAGGTGGCGACGAGCGCCTTCGATGCCGTCAATGAGGTGGGGACGGGTCTGATCCGGACCAGCAAAGGCCTCGTCGTTGGGCTGCTGCAAGGCGTCGGCGAGGTCGCCACGGTTACGACAGGGGTGATATCCGAGACCGTGCGGGCGGCGCTCAGGGGCTCGGGTCAGATCGGTGGCGACGTTACGAAAACTGCCGGGGCGATCGCCGAAGGAGTCATTGGCACCACCGAGTCGGTCGGTGTCGGTCTCAGTGAGGGAGCGTTCACCCTCGCTCATACGGTGGTGACCTCTGCCAAGGACCTGGGAAGCGACCTCATCGGAACCACGGCGGCCACGATGTCCGGCGCAATTACCGGCGCCAGGGAGGTGGGTGCCGACGTGCTCGAAACGGTTCGCAGCACCGCTCGCGGGTTTGTGACAGGTGCCGGCGAGGTTGGCGGAGACGTGACGAAGGTCACGGCGGCGGCGATCGGCGGAGCCATCGATGGAGCCAAGAAGATCGGTCTGAGCGCTGAGGATGCGGCATCGGCTGCAGCAACCGGGGCGTTCGCCGCAGCTGAGGAGATCGGCGAGTCGGCCGTCCACGCGGTACGCGACGTGGCCGCGGCTGGAGTCGAGGGTGTCAAGGCCGTCATTCTGGGCGATCAGGACACGTAAACCGGTCGACCGAACGGCAAGAGAAGCAGGGCCCTCCCTTCGAGTGGGAGGGCCCTGCCGCATCGGGGATCGGAATGGATGCGGGCGGCTCTGCCGGCTCCGCTTCGGCTACTCCGATCGGCCGGGATCTTCCTCCCGACCGACGGTGATGCCGGACGCAAGGAGCTTGCTGTAGGGAACATGCGTGCGGCTCCCGTCGGCCTGCTCGAGCTCGAGCGTGGCCGGATGGACACCGACGATGCGGCCTGCGTAGTCGCCGGTGCTCACCGTATCGCCGATGTCTACGTACGAATGGAGGTACCTGCCGGCAGCGATCTCGCCCGAGATTTGCCGTGATCCGTGCCCGATGATCACAGTGATCGAGGCTCCGACTGTCAAGGCGATCACGGCCACGAGCACCGTTACGACGGTGATATTGACCCCGAGCTGGGCGACCGCAAGGACCGCAGCCAGGCTCAAGACTGCGTAGCGAATAGCGAGTTCGAACTCGCGTTCCAGTCGTCCGGTCGCCCGGCTCAGTGCGCTCGCGAGGACGCTCGATGCGATGATCGCCAGCGCCCACCCGCCGATCACGATGAGCCCTGCTGCAAGAACACGAGGCAGGTAGTCGAGGACCTGACGGGGAAGCGGGCGCAACGTGTCGGGGCTCACCAGACCGACTGCGAAAACAACGCCGACCAGCGTAAAGAACCAGAACAAGAACGCACCCGACGCGTTGCCGATGCGACGTGCCAGCGGTCGTTCTGTCGCTGCCTGAAGCCGGTTGCGAACAAGCCAGCCGACGATCGTGCCCGCCAGCAATCCGACCGTGATCGCAATGACCGCCCACGCCCACCGATCAATCATGTTCATCGCTCCCTTCATCACCGATCATGAGCCGAAGGGTTTCCCACGGCAATGCGGCCAGGCCGCCGAGAATCTCCAGCGACGCTCGCCGCGCCCGTGCCGTTTCCGCCCGCTCCACCAGCTCTTGCTCGAGCGAATCGGGTGCGCTCAAGAACGTCCTCAGGAGGGTGCCGAGTGCAACCTCCTCGGCTGGTTCGGTCTTCTCTACGACTGCCAGGCATCGCTCGCACTGCTCGACGTGCACCTGAATCCTGGCATCATCGAGCAGGCGAGCCCATCGTGTGAGACGTCGGCGCGAGGGGTGGGGCCACAGCATCACTGCCACCCTTTCAGGGCCGAGGCGAGGATCTTTCTCGCTCGGAACAGACGGGTCCGTACCGTCGACACCGGCAAGCGAACGATCTCGGCGATTTCCTCATAGGACCGGCCCTCGACCTCCCGCAGAACCACGATCGCTCGCGAACCAGCCGGGAGCCCGGCCAGGGCGGCTTCAAACTGCTCCATCAGCATCTCATCCATGACCGGGTCGGAGGCATCACGACCGGACCGAGATTCCGGGAGGTTCCAGGGCTCGTGCGGCTCGGGCGTCCGGCGGCGAATGGTAGAGATCGCCGTGTTGTGGGCGATGCGGAGAATCCAATTGCGCAGCGAGGACTCGCCCCGGAAGCTGGGCAGGGCTTTCCATGCCTTGAGCAGGGTTTCCTGGGTGATGTCCTCAGCGAGAGCGTGGTCCCGCACGATGGCGACGACAACCCGATACGTGGGGGCCCAATGGTCACGTACGAGCGTTTCCAGATCGGGTGCGTGCCCGGTCTCTCCCGCGGACGTCTCGCTCTGCACCTCTGCGTGGGCACCTTTCGTCCCCCGGGTTCAATTGCGACCACATTGTCCTACTCCGCGCACGAGTCGTGCAACCGCTCCACAACTGGGGACGCAGTGTCGCGCCAGAAGATCGCGATTTGGCGCGATATTCGCCCCCGCAGACTCGTCATCTCGTTGAGGTCCAACCGAAGAGGGGACATGGTCGATAGGAAAGACAGTTCTGCCGGCACCCGTATCTATGCCGGGTTTGTCGCCGTGCTTGTCGTGGTCGGAGGTCTGATCGCGCTCGTGGCCCAGAACACGGAGTCGGTCACGGTGCGCTGGCTCGGACTCGAGTGGACTGCGCCGCTGACGGCGGTCCTCCTCTCGGCCGTGCTTGCCACCGTCGTGATCGATGAGGCTATCGGTGCAGTGTGGAGGCGCCGCCGGAGGCGGATCAAGGCAGATCGAGCGGAGCTCGAGGAGCGGAGGACCGCGGCGGCGGCTGCTCCGGATAGCGCCAACCAGGTGAGAGAGGAAGTTACATCGTGACGATCAACCATGACGAGAGCCCACAAGAGCGCTCCCCGTCATCGAGAGCCGCCCGCGCCGGCCTTCGGCTGGCGAAGTGGCTCGGCCTGCGTGTCCTTGCGACCGTGCGGTGGGCGGCCGGCGCCGTTCGCAAGTCCGGCTCGCTCGCCATCTCCCGGTTCAAGGAGTGGCGGGCTGCGCCCAAGGACGCTGATTGAGTGCCGCTATCAAAGCGCAGCGTCGACCCCTTTCGCGGCTCGACCGGGCCATCATTGCTCTTCACGGGGTGGTCGCAGTTGTGTTCGGAATCATCGGTTTCCTGGAGGCCGACGATCCAGGCTGGCGAGACCTGCAGCGCTTCGTCATCGTGATGCTCGTGGGTCTCTGGGTAAGCGGGATCGTGGTCGTGGGCGTTCTCGCCCGTCTGGTCGGGAATCAGGGTGTCCGTGCGGTCTTGCTCCTCGCCGGGCCGCTCCTCGGCATCGCCCTCCTGATAGGAGCGTCGACGATCGGCTAATGCCCCGGTTGAGGTGTCGCCCCCGGTCGGGTCCCGGGTCGCACCACGCCAGGGCGCCGGCTCAAATCGGACCGACGACGCGGTTGGGTCTGAGGCCAACCCAGCCCGGGCCGTTTGACCCTGTCGCCGGCCGCCGCTCGCGGCGATGATGAGCGTACGTATCCGAATGCTGGAGAGAACGATGAGTACCCAGGAGATCATGAGCGGACTCGAGGCGGAAGTCGACGAGACCCGGGAGTGGATGTCGAGCGCCCGTTTTGCCGACACAGAGCGCCTCTACTCGGCCCGGGAGGTCGTCCAGCAGCGCGGAACCATCGACCAGGACTACACGGTGGCTCGCGAGGCGGCCGAACAGTTCTACACCCGCCTCCGGGAGTTGTTTGCTCAGAAGCAGTCGATCACCACGTTTGGGCCCTATTCACCCGGCCAGGCAGTGGCCATGAAACGACAGGGAATCGAGGGCATCTACCTCGGCGGCTGGGCGACCTCGGCGAAGGGGTCGGCCGACGAGGACCCCGGGGCCGACCTGGCAAGCTACCCGCTCAGTCAGGTGCCAAACGAAGCGGCGGTGCTGGTGCGGGCACTGCTCACTGCCGACCGCAACCAGCGATACCTTCGCCTGCAGATGACCGGGGAGGAGCTCGAAGCAACGCCCGAATTCGACTTCCGGCCCTTCATCAT
The DNA here is from genome assembly GCA_004283105.1 of Acidimicrobiia bacterium. Classification (GTDB taxonomy): domain Bacteria; phylum Actinomycetota; class Acidimicrobiia; order Spongiisociales; family SHLN01; genus SHLN01. The sequence goes on along the minus strand of SHLN01000015.1, from coordinate 8,052 downwards.
CGCCGATGCCGACACCGGCCACGGTGGCGATCCGCACGTGCGAAACCTCATCCGGCGCTTCGTCGAGGTGGGTGTGCCGGGCTATCACATCGAGGATCAGCGTCCCGGCACAAAGAAGTGCGGTCACCAGGGTGGGAAGGTGCTCGTCGGGACCGATGAACACATCAAACGGCTGAACACCGCCCGCTTCCAACTCGACGTGATGGGAGTCCCGGGGATCATCGTGGCTCGCACCGATGCCGAGGCGGCCACCCTGCTCGAGAACGGCAGCGACGAGCGCGATCAGCCGTTCATCCTCGGAGCGACCAACATCGAGATCCCCTCATACCGGTCGTGTTTCCTGGCCCTGTTGAGGCGTCTCAACGAAGCCGGGCTCGACGACATCCGGGGACACCTCCTGTATGAGATGTCGCCGGCGGATTACGCCAGGGCCGAACAGTGGCTGGGTCAGGCCGGATTGCTGGAGCAGATCACCGTGGGGGTGGATGCCTATCGCGGCGGCGAGCATGCCACGCTGGATGTCTTCGTCGACGAGATCGAGTCGAGCTTTGTCGACGCGTGGGAGAACGAGGCCGGTCTCACCACGTTCGGGGAGGCGGCGGCGGAAGTCCTCGAATACCGAATAAGCGATGGCGAGGCCTTCGACCTGACCGTTGAGGAGTGGAATGCCTTCGCGGCGGGAGCCTCGTTGCGTGCGGCTATGGAACGGGCCAGGGATCTGGGCCTCCACGTACCGTGGGATATCGAGATCGCCAAGACACCGGAGGGCTACATGCAGACCCGGAGCGGTATCGACTTTGCCACCGTCAAGCTGATGGCGGCGGCCCCGTTCGCAGATGTCCTGTGGATGGAGACGAAAACCGCCGACCTGGCAGATGCCCGCAAGTTTGCCGACGCGATTCATGCGCGTTACCCGGACAAGATGCTTGCCTACAACCTGTCTCCGTCATTCAATTGGGACACAACCGGGATGAACGACGAGGAGATGCGTCAATTCCCGATCGAACTCGGCAAGCTCGGGTTCGTCTTCAACTTCGTGACGTACGGAGGGCACCAGATCGACGGTGTTGCCGCTGAGGAGTTCAGTCAGGCGGTGAAGCAGGACGGAATGCTGGCGCTGGCCAAGCTGCAACGGAAGATCCGGCTCACCGAATCTCCGTATAGAACGCCGCAAACGCTCGTCGGCGGTCCCCGGCTCGACGCAGCGTTGTCGGCTTCCACCGGGCGTACTGCCACCACCAAGGCGATGGGCAAGGCATCGACCCAGCATCAGCACCTCGTGGTGACCGAAGTGCCGACGAAGCTACTCGAAGGATGGCTATCCACGTGGGCTGAGCACTACGGACTGCCCACCGATCTGCGAGTGCAGTTGCGGCCCCATCGGGCCGGGTCCGAGCTGCTCGAACTGGCGGTGCTGCGAGGCGACTCAGACAAGGTGGCGAGCGTGGTGTTTGCGACGATCCTGGACCGCAAGGAGCGGATGATTCTGTCGGTGCGCGACCAGAACACGTTCGACGAAACGCTGCGCAAGAAGCGCCTCATGACGCTCATCCATCTCTTCCTCGTGCATCGCTACAAGGTCGACTCCATCCACTATGTGAGCCCGACTGAGGACAACGAGTACCAGACCGCCAAGATGAAGGCGCACGGGATCTTCAGCGATGTCCACGACGAGATCGGCGGGATCATCGTTGCCGAGGTCAATGATGAGCGAACCGCCGAGCTGCTGGAGCCGGACGGGACGGCACTCGAGCGGCTAATCGCCAAGAAGGACTGACACCGGGAAGAGCCCCGAGACGCCGGCTAGGTGACTCGTGAATCGATGAACCGGAGCCAGTTGCGGAGTTCGAGCTCGCGGATCTGCGGGTCGATGATGTCGTCGCCGACGTCGAGCTCGTCCCGGAGGGACCTCGATTCGGGGTCGGCGGAGAGCTCCATCATCCTGGCCGCATAGGCGGCTACTGCGTCCTCGTCGGGGAAATGGCCTTCCCTGACGAGCGGCTCAGCCCTCGCAGCGATCAATCGTCCCATCTCGAACAGGTTGTATTCGGGGTGGTACTGGGTGCTCCAGAAAGCGGAATCGCCATCCTCGAATACCGCCGCCTGGACCCGGGTGTGGTCGTTGGTGGCGAGCAAGGGCGTGTCTTCCGGCAAACGGGTGACTTCGTCGAGATGCATGATGAACCCGTCGAACTCGGCAGGCTTCCCGGCCAGCATGGGCGATGTGCGGGCCGCCTCGGTCAGCTTGATGCTGCGGGCGATGCCCCATTCACGTCCGAGCGGGTTGGCCGCCACCTCACCCCCGCTGACCAGGGACGCCATCTGGATGCCCCAGCAGCTTCCCCAACTGGCCGCGCCCTGTTCCATCAGCGTCGCGGCGAAGCTGATCTGTGAGGCAACGCGGGCATCGTCGGTGTGATAGACGGTGAGATCGGATCCCGTCCAGATGAACCCGTCGTAGTCGTCGATCGAGACACCGGCCGGCAGGGAGAAGTCGGGGTCGGCCACATAGACGATCTCGGTGGTCGCGTTCGGGGCCTCCCGCGCCAGGAAGTCGGCGAACATGTCGTGGGGATGACCGACGTCCAGGAGATCGAATCGTTCGCGGCTGGCGGCCGGGTAGCAGTTGACGATGCAGAACCGGTGGGGTGCGGCGGTGGTCGGTGAGGTTGTCATGACGTGGTCCGAGATTACCGCTTCCCCGTCGAGACGCGGCGGCGACAGCCCCGGGCCGTGGGAACTAAATGCCGATGAAGTCCGTTTCCTCACCACATGACCACGACAACGACTCCTCCCGAGACCGGCCGCAACGGCGGCTCCGCCCCCGCCTCCGTCTTCCGCGAGTTGATCGGACGGATCACGCGCCTCGAAATGCTGGTCGGTGCGGTGATCGCGTTGGTCATGGTGTCGTTGGTCCTCATCGAGTCGGACATTCTCGAGGCGCCGTTCGAGAACGCGCAGACCTTGTTGTTCACGGTCGGGGGAACCGCTCTGGCCGGCGCCGCCCTTGTGGCGATGCTCTGGTTCCGCGTGCCCCCCGTCGTGCGGCTGGTTGTGCTGGTGGTGCCGTTTGTGATCGTCAACTGGTGGCTGATCTCTCCCTACTTCATCGACGACACGGTCGATGAGGGGTTCTCTACGTCGATCTCCCAGCAGCTCGATTCGGGCGGCGAAACTCCCGTGGTCCCCGCACCCTCCGACGACGACACCACGACCGGTTCAACGCCACCGGCGGACGACACACCTCCGTCTACCCAGCCGGATGCGGCCCCGGACGAGCCATCGACAACCGGGGATGAGCCTCCGCCTCCGCCAAGCGGACCGGTGCTCCTCGGAGCCGGTCAGTTCGTCGGCCTTGCCGGCCATTCGGGTACCGGCGACGCCGGCCTCTTCCAGAATCCTGATGGGTCGCTCCTGCTCCGCTTCGAGAACTTCGACATCCAGAACGGTCCCGATCTCGAGGTATACCTCGTGCCCGGAGCCGATCAGACCTCTCTATCAGAGGGCTCGATCCATCTCGGCGCTCTCAAAGGCAATGTCGGCGATCAGAACTACGAACTGCCTTCCGGCACCGAGCTGGCACCGGGGGAGTACACGGCCCTCGTCTGGTGCGAGGCGTTCAGCGTCGAGTTCGTCGGCGCCACGATTGCCGTCTGAGCTCAGGCGGGTCCAGCCTGCGTCGCATTGATGCGTCCTCCGTCAGGTTGTCCCATCGCTCATGCTCCCGCCGTCGCGGGTGAAGTGGCTTCCCCGGCTGGAGTAAGTTGCGGGGAGGTGCATGAACTTGGAGTAGGTGCGGATCGTCCAGGACACCGGGCCACGGAAGAAGTAGCGCTCGGGCTCGGCGATCTCGTCGATGTCCTTCTTGTACTTCTCTGCGGTGCCCTTCGTGAGATGGAACTTCAGTTCGTCGCTGTCCTCGAAGACCTCGTGGATGATGAGGGCGTCTTCGCCGAGCACCCGGTAGGCCTCGAAGCGAACCATGCCTTCTTCGAGGCTGAAGGCGTCGGTCGCGACCTGCTGCCACCAGTAGACCAGTTCGTCCAGCTTGGCCGGGTCGCTGGGCGTGCACGTCCATTTGGCCGTTACGTTGATCGCCGTGGCCGGGTCGGGCATGCGGTAGTCATCCTTGACGAATCCGAAGAGGTACTGGCCAAAGGCTGCGTTCACGCCCTTGTCCCGGATCGCCGCTTGGGCGTGCGTTGGCACATCGAGGGCCCGGACGAGATGCAGGTCGGGCTTGGCGATAGCCGTCAGCGGACCCATGTGCTCCGTGGCAGTGGTGGAGAAATAGTGGACGAGGGCGTCGGCGTTCTCGAAGACATGGTGGACGAGTACGGCGTCCTCTCCGACGGCATGGTTGATCTCGGTCGACAGCACGCCGGTGTCGGCTCGGGCGCCCTGGTGGATGTCTTCCCACTCGCGCAGCATCTCGCGCGACTCCTCGGTCGTGCGGAAGCGACCGCCGGGCTTGTCGGGCACCCACTTGCCCGTGATGGAGATCTCATCACCGTTCCGTGAAGGTTCGGCGAGGTAGTCGGCAAGAGGCTGGCGGTAGGTCATGTCGTGGGCTCCCATCGTCTACTGGCCGGTTGTCATGCAGTGGGGCGTCAGTCTGGCACGTGCGCGGATGCAAATGCGCCGGCAGGCATGATTGCGCCGGTACGCTCGCCGCCGTGAGTGATTCCAGGGATGCGGCCGACGAGCATGACGAGAAAGCGGCGTGGGATGACTTCATGTCCACGCCAGAACCGTCTCCACCCCGGTTTGTACTGACGGCTCGGCAACTCACGATGGCGGCCGCCGTCGGGGCCGTTCTCGTGATCATCCTGACCATTGTCATGTGGCCCGATCGGAACTTTCAGCAGGAGTCGAACAGCTTGTCCGACTTCGTGGCGACCGAGCAGTACGAGGCAGTCGTCATCGACATCGGGGATGGTCCGTGCGAGAACTGCATCGATGTGACGTTCGAGATGGTGGCCGGTCCCGACGAAGGTCTGCTGGTGGTGCAGACCTTCTCGTCAAATCCGATTACGGACTTCAGCGATGGAGATCGGGTCGTCATGGGATATCTCCCGGATTCGCCGGAGCAATTCCGCTATCAGTTCTTCGACCGGCAGCGGCGGGGTGTCCTGTGGGCGGTGGCGTTGCTATTTGCGGCCACCGTCGTGCTGCTCGGTCGCATGCGGGGGCTGGCTGCGCTCGGCGGGTTGGTTGCGAGTCTCGGCGTGCTGTTCTGGTTCGTCCTCCCCGGCATCCTCGACGGCAAGCCTCCCGTGGCGGTGGCGGCGGTCGGAGCGGCTCTGATCGCCTACCTTGCTCTATACGTCGCGCACGGATTCCGGCCGCTCACCACCGTTGCGTTGATCGGAACATTGGGAGCGCTCGCGTTGACAACACTGCTGTCGGCGGCCGTCGTCGAGGCGGCGCAGATCACCGGATTCGCCAGCGAAGAAGCCTCCTATCTGACCCTGTTCTCGGCCGATCTCGACTTCCGGGGCCTCGTCCTGGCCGGCGTTGTGCTGGGTGCGATGGGCGCACTCGACGACGTAACCGTCACCCAGGCGTCGGCGGTGTGGGAGCTGCGAGCGGCCGATCCGACCATGCAGCCGCGACGGCTGTTTCGGGCGGGGCTGCGGATCGGGCGCGATCACATTGCCTCGACCGTCAACACGCTCGTGCTCGCATACGCCGGAGCCGCCATGCCGCTGCTGGCCCTATTCGTGCTGAGCGAGCAGTCGCTCGGTTCGCTCGCCAACTCTGAAGCGGTAGCGACAGAGATCATCCGTACGTTCGTCGGCTCGATCGGGCTGGTTGCGGCCGTTCCGCTCACGACCTGGCTCGCTGCGCATGCCGCGGCGGAGGAATAGTCGACTGCCCTCATTCTCTGCGACCACTCAGCTCCTGCTCAACGGTCGCGCAGGCCTTTGCCGTCGAGGATCTTCGGAACGTGTTTCTCGACCCGGGCCCGGCGGGTCTTCGCCTGCTTGGCGCTCGAGAAATGCAGGTTGTATTCGCGCCTGCGCCCGGGTGTAAGGGACTCGAAAGCCGCCTTCAGTGACAGGTCGGCCTCGAGGCGGTCCTGGAGCTCTTCGACGAGGACGGGAGCGGGGGCCGGACCCACATCGAGACCTGCCTCCTCGGCATCGATGGCCGCCTGGACGTAGACCGTGACGGTGTCGGCCAGACGGGCCACGTCGTCCGATGACGCGAACGTCATGCGCCGAGCCGATCGCGAGTTGGGGCCTTGGTCCTCGAGCACGCCGGCGGGATCCTCCAGCAAGGCGCCCTTGAAGAACATGAGAGCGAGGAAGTCCTTCATCTCCTGGACGATGACGATGTTCTTGCCCTCATGGCTGTAACAGGGCTTGCCCCATTTGATGTCCTCGGCCAGCCCGGTGGCGAGCAGGATCGGTCGCAGCTCCGCGATGAGGTCGGGCCACTCTTCCGATTCCTCGAGGTAGGCGTCGACGTCCGGATACTGCTTCACGGGCGCGAGTGTAGGTACTCAGATTCGACCGGCGCCGTCCCACCAGTCGAGCACCCGGAGCGCCCGCAACGTGTTCCAGCGGCTCGGCGTGCCAACCGGTCCCTCGATGTCGAAGTGCACGCGACCGGGGTGAATGCGGTCGAGCAGCCACCGACCATCGGGCTGCTGCTTTGACCGGACGACCTCCACGGCTTCTCCCATCCTGGGATCCGGATCCGCACCTGCGAGACGGAAGTAGTCGAGCGCCCGCAAGACGTCGTACCGCCAGTAGTAGGGGAACGCGAAGTCGAGGTACTGCTGATCGACGACCTCGCCGGTGCTCTTGCGGCGAAAGAGGCTTCGCTCGAGCAGGAATTCCTCTCCCGTTCGCCGGGCATCACGGACACCGGCCGTCCCGCTTCCGGTGCGCTCCACCGCCAGCAACCCATCGAGCACGTTGATCGTCGTATCGATCGAGGACACAACCGATCCGTTCTCGGCCTCGCAGTTCCAGCCGCCATCGCCCAACCGCTCGCCGACGAGGCGATCGACGATCGCCAGCACGTCCACCCCGAAATAGGTGCCGGTCTCAACAGTCCGTCCGTTGATACACGGCTCGACTTCTCCCTCGAAAAAGGGCTGTCCGTCGTGCTCCCAGCGTCCGTTCTCGGCTACGAGCGCGATAGTCCGGCGAGCAGACGCCGACGCCGGGTCGAGCCCGATGATCTGGAGCGTCTGCAGCGTGTGCATGGTGGCCGTCCAGGGCTGGCCGGGCTCGCCGCCGCGGTAGCCGGCCGGGAAGCAGGCACCTCCCGCCCACAGCCCGTCCGCGTCCGCGAGGGCGAGGAGCCGTGCTCCCCAGCCCTCTTGTTCGACCCGGGCCCGCTCGGCCGCGACCTGCTCGGGCGGCGCGCCGACGAGATCGCGCAGCACCTGCCAGCGGATGGCGGGATCGCCCTGCATGAGCCAATCGGTTACGTCCACCTGGGCAGACTACGCGGGAGGAACCCTGAACATCGTGCCGGAGTGGGACAGAGCCCGGGCTCGATGCCCGGGCTCTGCCCCTGCGGGACGTGCTCTAGGCCGCGGTCACCGTCCCGAGCAGTGTGCCGGGGGTGTAGGCATCGTCCTCGTACAGTCCGTAGACGCTCTCGCCTTCGGCGGTGCCGTCCAGGTAGATGCTGTAGCTCTCACCCGCCACCAGATCGGGAGACGAGAAGACAATCACCGAGAAGTCGTTCCGCGTCTCGTAGGTGACGAGGCCCTCGCCGTCGGCGGTCTCGATATGGATCACCGTCCCGCCGGCGACCCTACCGCCGATGGTGGTGAATATCGATGCCTGGCTACCGGCGTTGATGCCTTCAGAGGTCATCCCGTCGATGTGGGTGCCGATGATGATTCCACCGATCATCTCGAAGGTGCCGTTGTGGTCGAGGGCACCGTCGCGTGAGCTGGTGGACCCGTCGATGGTCACCGTGCCGCCGGTCATGACGACATAGCCGTTTGAGTCGATGCCATCTCCGTATGCGTCGATGGAGATGGTTCCGCCGTTGATGTACAGGTAGTACTCGCCGGGGATTTCC
>SHLN01000178.1 GCA_004283105.1 Acidimicrobiia bacterium | reverse complement strand
GCTTGTTGCTTACTGCTTGGAATCTGACCAGGCGTCGACGTCGCTGCTCATGGTTGCTCCACGTCGATCTCGTCCACGATCCCGACGACGAGGGCCCGGATGGGCGCCACGGTCTTGCCGAGGATGTGCCGGGCGGAACTGCCCTCGTCGAGGATGAGGACGGTATCTCCGACGCCGGCGTCGATCGTGTCGGCTGCGATGGTGTAGTCGCCGGTTGGCTCGCCTCCCGGAGAGACGATGTCACACAGCAGCAGCTTGCGGCCATCGAAAATGGAGGCGCTGATGGTGGAAACCACCGTCCCGGCAACCCGCCCGATCTTCATGCCAGGCTCACTTCGTCGACGATTCCGACGATGGCGTGGTCGACCGGCACAAACGGGTTCGGCATTGCCTGGGCTGCCTCACGGGAGCCAACCACGTAGACGAGCTCACCGGGGCCGGCCATGTGCACACCGTCGGCGGCCACCACCGGCTCGCCGGCGGGCTGCTGGTGCTTGTCGAGCATCTGAACGATGAGAAACTTCACGCCCTCGAGGTCCGGGGTCTTCTCGGTGGCGACCACGGTTCCGATGACTCGTCCAAGCTTCACGGCTTGCCCCTGACCCGTTCCGAGAAGAAGGGACTGTCGATTACGTCGTCGCGCATCTCGCCGTGAAGTTGTGGGATTACCACGCTGGCGATGAGCTGCGTCGCCGTGATCGCGGCCACTCCGGCTGCCACGCCGGCCTCGACCTCAGAGAGCACGCCACCCAGGAGCACATACCCCTTGCCTCCAAGACCGTCTGCCAGCTCAATCTGGGCCGCCGTGACGGTTGCGCCCTTCACCGCCGCGTCGGCGGCCTCAATGATGGCGGCCACCGTTCTGGTCTCGATGATGCCGAGTGCTTCCCCGTCGTCGAATGAGCGCCCGCCCTGGAGAGCCGTCACGACCTCGGGATGGATGTCGGGGAGAAAGACCGTGTCGACGATGGCATCTCCGCCCAGGCCGATGCCGGCCGCCAGCGATTCTTCGACGCTGGCGACGTCGCCGGCGATGAGGACGATGTACTTGCCTGGTTGCACGGTGCCGGACTGGATCACGCCGAGTGGGGCCCGTTTGACCATGGCATCGCCTGCCTCTATTCCGACCGCGATTGAGGCGAACTCAACGATTGCGAGGGCGGGGTCCATGTCGATCAAACGATCCGGAGTGCGCCGACCACGGTGACCCGGCGCTCCCGGGAGAAGGTGCGGGGCCGGGTCAGGCCGTCACCGCTCGGGCTGGCGATAGAGAAGGAGGTGAATCCTTCTCCTCCCTCACCCAGTCCGGAGAAGTTGGAGCCGTTGGCAACGAAGATCGAGCAGTTCATTGCGACGGCCATGCGAGTGATCCGTTCCACGTTGGTCGAGTGGATGGAAGCGGTGTGGCGGAAGCGGTGCTCGGACTTGACGGCCAGGTCGATCGCCCGGTCGATCGACTGGACCCGCGTGACCGGCATGACCGGCATCATCTGTTCGGTCCACACCAGACTGTGCTCGTTGGGCACCTCGGCCACCACGAGCCGGATCTCGGTCCGATCCACCTGGACGCCGATCTCGGCCAGGATGGCGGCCGCGTCCTGGCCGATCCACTTCGGGTTGATGGCCCCGGGCTTATTGGGCTGACCGAGCTCATTGAAGATGATCCGCTCCAGCTTGCGTAGTTCGTGCTCTTTGAGCACGTAGGCACCGTTGCGGCCCATCTCCTGGAGGAGGCGATCGGCCACGCTCTCCACCACGATGGTGGTCTTCTCATCGGTGCAGATGAGGTTGTTGTCGAAGCTGGCGCCTGCCACGATCGAACGGGCGGCGTTCTGAATGTCGGCCGTCTCGTCGACGACGGCGGGAGGATTGCCCGGCCCGGCTGCGATGGCTCGCTTGTCGGTCTTGAGCGCCTCCCGTACGACGCCCGGCCCGCCCGTCACCAGCAGCACCCGCACGTCGGGATGGTGCATGAGTTCCTGGGCGCTGGCGATGGTCGGGGTGGGGATGGCGGTGATGAGGTTGGGGGGACCACCGGCGCTGACGATGGCCCGGTTGAGCAGGCGGACGTTCTCGGCCGAGACCTTCTTGGCGTTCGGGTGGACGTTGAACACGCAGGCGTTGCCGGCCGAAACCACGGCGATGGTGTTGTTGATGATGGTCGATGTCGGATTCGTCGTCGGGGTGATGGCGCCGATCACGCCGAAGGGCGCCCATTCGGTCACCATCATCCCGGCGTCTCCGGTGACCGCCGTCGGCTCGAGGTCCTCGGGGCCGGGTGCTTTCGTGGCCACGAGCCGGTTCTTGATGACCTTGTCCTCAGGTCGGCCGAGGCCGGTTTCCTGGTGGGCCATCTGTGCCAGCCGCTCGGCCTGTTCCAGCATCGAGGCCCGGATGGCGTCGACCACCGCATAGCGGCCGCCCAGGCCGATGCGCTGATATTCGTTGAAGGCCCGGGTGGCGGCCTCAACCGCTTCGTTGATGGTGCGGAAGATCCCGTCGCCCAGCTCGATGTCGCTGATCTCGTCGAGCTCGGTTTGGGCCGCCAGTCCGCTTCCGGAGTTCCCGGAGGCATCGAGGCGGCTCTTGACTCGCTCGACGATCGCCCGAATCTCCTGTTCGTCGATGGCGCTCACCTGTCAGCCCTCACTTGTGGTATTTCTCCTCGCCGTCGACCTCCCAGGTGTCGACGATGGCCATGACCACGGCATCACACGGCCGGCCGTCGGTGGCGATGGTCTGCCGGGCGGAGCTGCCTGTGGCATACATCACCACCTCACCCACCCCGGCTCCGATGGCGTCGACGGCCACGACGTAGGAACCGGTCTCTTCGTTCTCGGTGTTGAGTTGGCTGAGGACGCGAAACGACAGCCCTTCGAGACTCGGCTCCTTATCGGTTGCGACGAGCGTCCCGGCGACGCGTGCTAGCAGCATCGGGACTAGCCGGCCTCGTTGGCCGCCTCGTCGGCCCGGCCGAGCGGCAGCACCATATCGATGTTGACGTGGGGGCGGGCAATGACATGACTGGCCGTGACCTCACCGATTTTCTCAGCGTTGCGCAGGCCGGCGTCGACCGCAGCCTTGACCGCCGCGACATCGCCGCGCACGATGGCGGTTACGTAGCCACCGGCTGTCTTCTCGTAACTAACCAGCTCCACCTTGGCCGCTTTGACCATTGCGTCGGCAGCTTCCACCACCGCGGGGAAACTGCGGGTCTCGATCATCCCGAGTGCTTCAGCCATTGGATATTGCTCCTTCTCGACCAGGACTCATCATCCTGGATTGTCGCGTCCTTCAACACCTTCGAGGGCGGCCACTGCTGCCCGCCACCCGACTTCGATATCTCGTTCTTCTCCACCCAAGTACACGCGGCCGACCGATCCAAATGTCCGCACCTCGAGCACGTTGATTTCCGCCGCCTTCTCTGCCTCATTGGTTGCGAGGGCGGCATAGGCGGCCGGATGGACCTCGAGGATGTAGAAACTCTGGCCGGGCAGGAGGAGCTGGCCGTGCCGGGTGCGGTTGACCAGCTGAGCCTGGTGGTCGTCGACCCGCCGGATCACCGAGCTGCTGAGAATGCGGGGCTTGAGCCGATCGGACTCCTTCGCCTCGAGGGCGTCGAGGATGGCCTGGCCGGCGGCCCGGGTCTCGGCCTGGTCGGGGGAGTGGATCTCGAGCATTCCAAACACGCGCTCGACGATTTGCATGCCCGGCTTGACGTTGGTGGCCTTGAGGGCGATGTCGGTGAGCCGGTTGATCTCGATCCCGGGGGCAATTTCGACGAACAGGGTGGCGTCGTGGATCACCGGCAGGTAGCCCTGGGCGACGGTGCCGATGAACGAGCCGAACTGGGGCTGCAGGCTGTCCAGGTAGGCATAGGCCCGCAATTCGATGTTCGTGGTCATTGAGGCTCCTGCCGCTCAGTATCTGTCATCGGATGTCTTGCCCTGCATGACCGACACTCCTGCCGACGCCCCGATTCTCGTGGCTCCGGCCGCGATCATGTCCTCCATGTCGGCCTGGGTACGGATGCCGCCCGCCGCCTTTACGCCCATGTCCGGGCCGACCGCTTCGCGCATCAACGCTACATCGAAGACGGTTGCGCCTGCGGTACTGAATCCCGTCGATGTCTTCACGAAGTCGGCTTTGGCTTCTTTGGCCAATCGGGAGGCGATGACTTTCTCCTCGTCCGTGAGCAAGGCCGTCTCGAGGATCACCTTGGTAGTGGCCCCGACCTCGCGGGCGGCATCGGTCACCCGGGCGATGTCCTTGCGCACCAGGTCGTGCTGGCCACTCTTGAGGGCGCCGATGTTGATGACCATATCGATCTCGTCGGCACCGTCGCGGAGCGCCTGGCGGGTCTCCATCGCTTTCACTTCGGGCGTGTGGGCACCGAGTGGAAACCCGACCACCGTACCGACCGCGATGCCGGTTCCTTTCAGGCGCTGGGCGGCGTGCTTGACCCACGACGGATTGATCATGACCGAGGCGAACCGGAACTCGACCGCCTCGTCGCAGATGCGGTCGATCTGTTCTTCGGTGGCTTCGGGTTTGAGCAACGTGTGATCGATGTAGCGGTGGAGGTCGGTCGGGACCTCGGCGGCCTTGCCCGAGAACGTGACCCGGCTGGCGCCGTTGGCGACGATGGCTCGCACCTTTTCCGAAGAGTGCACGGCGCAGTCATCGCCGGTGCAGTCGTCGTCGACTCCGAGCGTGGCGATGACTTCCCGGGTCACCGCCTCAATCAGGGCATCGCGGTCGGTCATGAGGTGCTCCGGTAGCTGCGCTCGATATCGGTGATCTTGTCGACGCGCCGGGCGTGGCGGCCTTCACCCCATGGGGTGGCCAGCCAGGTTTCGACGATCTGCCAGGCGAGAGCGTCGCCGATGAGACCGGCTCCCAGCGTGAGGACGTTGGCGTGATTGTGCTCCCGGCTGTTGCGAGCCGAGGAGACGTCGTAGCAAAGGGATGCGCGCACTCCCGGTACTTTATTCGCCACCATCGCCGAGCCGATGCCGGCGCCGTCGACGACGATGCCCGCCGGACACGTTCCGTCGGCCACGAGCCGTGCCACGGCATGGGCGTAGTCGGGGTAGTCCACCGACTCGGCGGTGTTCGTGCCGCAGTCGTGGACGGTGAATCCGGCCTGCTTCAGTTTGAAACCGATCCGCTCTTTGAGGGCGAATCCGCCGTGATCGGCTCCGATGGCGACGTCGACGGCGGTCGGTGGCGCGGTCGGGACCGGATCGGCCACTTCGGCGGGTGCCGGCGGCGGCGCGGCGCCGAGACCGTCGACGACCCGCGCCACGAGTTCCCGTATTTCTTGCTCGGTTGCCATGGTGTGCCCTCGTCCTCGGTGCGAATCCTAGGCGTGGTCTTCGCTGCAGGATCGGCGCCTGATTCCTAAGCTTGTCTCATGGCCGACGACCTTGCCTTCCTCTTCAACGACCCCGCTCCTGTGCCCGGCCGGCCGGCCGCCACCGCCGACGCAGGGGTTGGGGAACAA
>SHLN01000014.1 GCA_004283105.1 Acidimicrobiia bacterium | reverse complement strand
CTCCGCCGCCCGGGGTTCGCACCAGCAGCCGGTCGCCCGGGTTCACTTCGACGGTCACCTTCGCCGGGAGGCGTTCGGGGGTCCTGCCTTTTCGGATGAGCCAGTCTTCGCCTTGTTTGCCGGGGCGGCCGCCGGCCAGGCCCCAGGGCGGGAGGATGCGGCGTTCCCCCATGAGGGACAGGGTGGCCGTTGCCTGGAACTCGAGTTCTCGTTCGATGCCGTCTCCCCCGGGATGGCGACCCGCTCCCCCGCTCCCCCGTCGCAGGGCGTAGCGAAGGACCCGGAACGGGTAGTGGGATTCGAGCGATTCGATCGGGGTGTTCTTCGTGTTCGTCATCCCGGTGTGGATGCCGGACTGGCCGGGGCCGAACGGGCTCCCACCTTGACCGCCTGCCAGCGTCTCGTAGTAGGCGAAGTCGTCGTTTCCGATGAGAATGTTGTTCATCGTCCCCTGCCCGGCGGCCGGGACTCGATCGGGTGCCGCTTCGGCGAGGGCGCCGAGCAGCACGTCGGCGATGCGCTGGCTCGTCTCAACATTGCCGGCTGCGACCGCGGCAGGCGGGTTGGCGTTCACCAGAGAGCCCGGCGGGGCCGATAGCTGCAACGGCCGGTAGCAGCCGCCGTTGGCGGGGATGGTCGGATCGGTGGCCACCCGGACGGCGAAATAGAGGCACGACCGGGTGACGGCCTCAACGGCATTGATGTTGCCTGCCACCTGATCGGCCGACCCGGTGAAGTCGGCCAGAAGCTGGTCGTCTTCGATGGTCACGGCCACCCGGATGGGCAGCAACGTCTCGCCCAACTCCATGAAGTCGGAAAACCTGAAGGTGCCGTCGGGAAGCGCACCGAGCGCCGCCCGCATCCGCCGCGCCCCGTAGTCGAGCAACGCCGTGGTGACGTCAACGAACCGCCCTCCGCCCTCCGCCGCCATCTCCAGCATTCGCCCGGCCCCGGCCTCGTTGGCGCCCATCTGGGCCGATAGGTCACCGAGTCGCTCGGCCGGCGTCCGGGTGGCGGCCAGAAACGGCTCGACGAATTCGGGAAGCCACTCGCCGTCCCGCACGGCAAGCGTTGGCGCCACCCGGTGGCCCTCCTGATCTACGGTGACGGCGTGCGCCGGCATCGAACCGGGGGCTTCTCCCCCGACATCGGCGTGGTGGGCCCGGTTGGCAACCCAGGCAATGAGGAACTCGCCGGCAAAGACCGGCCGGACCAGTGTCAGGTCGTTGAGATGGGTTCCGCCGGCAAACGGATCATTGACCGCGTACTGACAGTCCGGTTGCACCTGGTCCCCGAACTGCGCGAGCACCGCTGCCACCGAGGCCGGCATCGAGCCGAGATGGACCGGGATGTGCTCGGCCTGGGCCAGCATCTCACCGGAGGCCACGAACACGGCGGCCGAACAATCGGCTCGCTCCTTGATGTTCGGCGAATAGGCAGTCCTCCGCAGGACCACACCCATCTCATCTGCGATCTGGGCAAACCGGTTGCGGGCAACCTCGAGCGTGATTGCGTCTACCACTCGATCTCCAGGGCGCCTGACTCATGGACGGTGCCCCGCTCTCCCGGGCCGAGGAACGTGGTCGCCTCCGGCTCCTCGATCACCGCCGGCCCAACGATCTCGGTCCCGGGCGCCAGGGCGGGCCGCCAGACAACGAGGGCGTCGACGGTGTGACCGCCCACCACCGTCTGGCGGAGCCGACGGCGCGGGTCACCGGTTGGTCGAACGGCAGGAAGGTCCGACCACGCCAGGGCAGGAGCACCGAGAGCAGACGCCCGGACGGTGACGGCCTCAATCGGATCCTGCGGTCGGGCAAAGCCGTTGCGCTCGGCGTGCAGCTCGTGAAACCGCCGCGACAGCTCGTCCCAGCCATCGCCCGGCTCGTAGTCCACGGTCAGCTCGTGGGATTGACCGGCGTACCGAACGTCTACCGCCGAGGAGACACTCTCAGGCTCGACCTCGGAGGCACTCAGATCTGCGGCGGTCATCTGAGTCAGCGACCTGAGGGCCGAATCGACGAGGTTCGGATCCGTCGTCATGATGGTCCGGGCGGCGTCAACGCGTGGCGGGCTCAGCAGCAAGCCGAATGCCGAGAAGACCCCGGCGTGACTGGGAACGAGCACGCCGGCCATATCGAGACGGCGGGCGAGGGCGGTGGCATGAAGTCCCCCGGCACCTCCGTAGGCCACCAGCACTGCTCGCCGCGGATCGGCCCCCTGCTCGATCGAAACCCGGCGGATCGCCCCGGCCATGACCTCCTCGACCACATCGAGCATCCCGGCGGCGGTCTCAATCGGACCGAGATCGAGATGACTGCCCAGCGAGGCGAGCGCAGCCTGAGCCCGGTCGGGCTGGAGATCGAGATCTGCCCCGAAGCGGGCGGTCGGATTGATACGCCCCAGCGAAACATTGGCGTCGGTCACCGCAGGCTCGGTGCCCCCGTGACCATAGGAAGCAGGACCGGGGCGGGCGCCGGCGCTCCGGGGCCCGACCCGGAGCGCACCGCCGGAATCGATCCAACCGAGGCTGCCTCCCCCGGCTCCCACCGTATGGATGGCCACCGAAGGGAGCCGGCACGGGTAGCCGGCAATGTCGCGCTCGTGAGAAATCTCGGGTCGGGAGTTGTCGATACGACACACGTCGGTCGACGTACCCCCCATATCGAATGAAATGAGGTGTTCTTTTCCGAGCGCCCGACCCAGCTCCGTGACGGCGACGACGCCCCCGGCGGGACCGGACAGCAGCGCCGTGGCCGGGGTGGTGGCTGCGTCCTGGCTGGTTATGAGGCCGCCCGATGAGCGCATCACGAGCACGTCACTGGGAAGGCCGGCGGCGGAGGTGGCGGCCGCCAATCGGGACAGATACCGGCTCATCACAGGCAGCACATAGGCGTTGAGCACGGTTGTGGACGCCCGCTCGTATTCCCGAAACTCGGGAGCCACCTCGCTCGAGATGGAGACCGGCAGCTCGGGCCGAATCCTCCGAATGGCGGCCCGCACGGCAATCTCCGGGGCCGGATCGCGGTACGAGTAGAGCAGCGAAACGGCGACCGATTCGACCTCGTCGAGGAACTCACCGTCGACCACACCCTCCGCAACCCGGCGCTCTCGCGAGACAAGGGGAAGCGGCCGTGCAGCCTCAGGGTCGTAAAGCGAGGGCCGGTCCTGGCGGCCGATTTCCAGCACATCCTCGAATCCCGGCGTGGTAACGAGCGCGGTTCGTGCTCCGGCCCGCTCCAACAGCGCGTTGGTGGCGACGGTCGTCCCGTGCAGGAAGTGATCGGCGCCATCGGTGATGGCTCCCGCGCCCGCCACCACCCCGATGCTCTGGTCGTCGGGCGTGCTCGGAACCTTGGCCGCGCGGAGTTCCCGGCCATCCCACAGCACCACGTCGGTAAATGTCCCGCCCACATCGACGCCGAGCGTCCGCGTCACAAGGTCTTCCGATACATCGGGCGGCGCGGCTTGCGGCGGGCAACCTCGGTGAATCCTGCGTTGACAAACATCGACTCGAGACCATGCCAGGCCTCGGTGTCGACGAGATCGCCGTCGGGAGCCACCGGGTATCCCTCCAGCACTGCCGCCCCCAGCTCCCGGGCCCGCTGCTCGGCGCCCGCCAGCAGGGCGCGGGCCACGCCCTGGCCCCGGTTACCTTTTCTGACCACGAAGCACGTGACCGACCAGACCTCTGTGTCGTCGACCGGCTTGGTGACCGGCGAGCGGCTCAGGCGGGAGTATTCGCCCCGCGGGGCCAGTGCGGCCCATCCGACTGGCGTTTCTCCGTCAAAGGCAAGGATTCCGAACTCGTGCCCCTCGGCCAGATTGGCGCGGAGGGACTCTCGATTGGGTTCGTAGTTCTGCTCCTGGAACTCGGCATTCGTCTGCCGGTTCCACATGCACCAGCACCCCGAGAAAGCTCCGCTCGTACCGAACAGATCCTCCAGATCCGAGAAGCGCTCGGCGGCCGGCTCGATGCGGTAGGTCACGTGACGAGGCTACCCGCTACCCGCTACCCGCTACCCGCTACCCGCTGCCCATCCCGAACCGCTCCGGGCTGCTCTGACGATCGCCTCTAGTCAGACGGGGCTACGGTGTCGAGAATGAGGCTGATGGATTCCCGGTCGTTTCTCGTGCGGTGTTTCGTGGCGATGTTCGGTGTTGGGTTGGCTCTGGCCGCTTGCGGCGGCGGCGGGTTGTCGTTGACCGGGTATGTCGATCGTCTCAATGCCGTTGGAGACCGCCTCAACCCTCGAGCTGAGGCCCTCATCTCCGAGCTGGAGAGGAGCACCACACCGAAGGAGGTCAGCGAGACCATGGAACGGATGGCAGCTCTCCGCATCGAGTCCGTGCAATCCACCGAGGCGCTCGACCCCCCGGAGCAAATCGCCGATCTCCACGATCTCTTCCTGGGTTGGGAGAAGCGGCTGCTTCCGATCGAGGAGGCGATGGCGGATCGGGCGAGCACCGTGGCCGGGTGGGAGGAGTTCTTTGAAACTGACGAGGTGGCGGCCTACCGAGCCGCCCTCGTCGAAGGAAAGCAAGTGTGTATCGAGTTTCAGACGATGCTCGACGCGACTGCCGAGCGAGGGGTCTTCGCCGATACCCCCTGGCTTCCTAGTGCGCTGAGTGAAGTCGTCGAGGCCCGGCTCGGCTGTGATCTCTTCCCCGAGAACCCGGAAGACGTGTTCCGGCCGGCTCCCGACCCGTCCAACTAGACAACGCTCAGCTATGTCTCCGACGACGGGACGGTGAGGCCAATGACGGCGTGCGCCACAACGTGACCGTCTTTGCCGGCCAGTTCGAGTTCGAATTGCCGGCCGTACTCAACTCTGTCCATGGTCCCTGCGTGGACGTCTTCGGTGACCAGCATGCTCGTTCCCGTGGTCTTGTTTGCCGATTCGAGGCGGCTCGCAGTATTGACAACGTCGCCCAGGACTGTTTCTCGAGCAGATGATTCTGCGCCCATCAAACCGAAGATGACCTCACCGAGGCTGACTCCGATTCTGACCTCGAAGGCGCAGCCGTAGATCCGGCTCACGTAGTCGTGCATGTCGGCAGCAACCGCAAGCACCTCGAGCCCCGCTTTCACTGCACTGAAGGCAGGGTCGTCCTCGCCGTCCACGCCGAAGACCGCGAGCAACCCGTCCCCCATGTAGTTGTCGACACGCCCTGAATTCGAGTCGACGGCATCGCCCGCACGGTTGAAGAAGCGGTTGAGAATGTGGACCACGTCATATGCGGGCAATGCCTCGGACATCGCCGTGAATCCGGCCACGTCGACAAACATCACCGCCGCCTGCACCTCTCGACCAACCGGTCCCGCGTAGTGGCCCTCCCCGAGCTGCGACGCCATCTCGACATCTATCTTGTCGAGGACGAGTCGCCAGAGCCGAACCGAGTCGTTGGCCTGTGTCTGACATGCCAGCCGCACTTCGCTGGGAAAATCCAGCTTGGCCGCCATGGCCGCCTCCTCATCGGTCCGTTCGGTCAGGGCATCGAGTCCCTCAACAATCCGAACCCGGCACGTCGAGCAGCGGGCGCGGCCCCCGCACAGGTGGGCGATGGCGACTCCCGCTTCAATAGCCATCTCCAACAGGTTGGCCGGTTGTACCAACGGGATGGAGACCTCATCAGGCGATACGAAGACCTCAGACATTCGGGCAGCCTACAAACTCGCGGATCTCGCCGTTGGGCGGGACCGGCCGGGCGGGCGGTATCCTCGCCCGGTGAACGTCTTGCTTCTTGGCGGAGGAGGCCGCGAGCACGCCATCGGGTGGAAGCTCGCTCAGAGCGCTCACCTCACTCGTCTCATCAGCGCACCGGGCAATCCCGGTCTCGCCCAACTCGGCTCCACCGCACCCATTGATCCGGGCGACCCGGCCGCGGTCCTTGAGCTGGCGTTCTCCGAGTCGGTGGACGTCGTCGTCATCGGGCCCGAGGCACCGCTCGCTGCCGGGGTGGCCGACGCGCTCGGCGACGCCGCCATCCCGGTGTTCGGACCGGTAGCAGCCGCCGCCCGGCTCGAGACCTCGAAGACATTCGCCAAGGACATCATGCGCCGGGCCGGGGTACCCACCGGAGGATCCGAGACGTTCGCTGCCGCCGACCCCGCCCACGCTCATCTGACGAAGGCGAGCGGTCCGTACGTCATCAAGGCCGACGGACTGGCGGCCGGGAAAGGGGTGCTCGTCACGTCCGACCTCGATGAAGCCCACGCCTGGGTGGACGATTGTTTTTCCGGCAGGTTCGGCACCGCCGGGAATCTCGTGGTGATCGAAGAGTTCCTCGACGGCGATGAGATCAGTGTGTTCGGCCTGTGCGACGGAACCGACGTGATCGGGCTGCGCCCGGCCCGCGACTACAAACGACTCGCCGACGGCGACAGGGGCCCCAATACGGGCGGGATGGGCTCATTCACTCCGGTCCCCGGCTTTGGCGATGACTTCGTGGCCGACACGGTCGAGCAGATGATCAAGCCGGTGCTCGACGTGCTGGCGGAGGATGGAGTCCCCTACGTGGGATTCATCTACGCCGGGCTCATGCTCACGGCCGACGGGCCGAAGGTGCTCGAGTTCAATTGCCGACTCGGCGACCCTGAAACCCAGGCGCTGCTACCCACAATGGAGTCGGATCTGCTCGAGTTGATCACGGCATGCGTGAACGGATCTGTGCGCGGCATGACGGTCGACTGGACGGACACGCATGCAGTCAACGTCGTGCTGGCCGCCAAGGGATACCCGGAGGCCCCGGTGAAGGGTGACACCATCTCGGGGCTCGATCACTCGGACGAGGACTCGGTGGTGTTCCAGGCCGGGACCGCAACAGAGGGATCCCGCACGATCACGGCAGGCGGACGGGTCCTGAGCATCGTCGGCCTCGGCTCCGATCTCGACGCAGCCCGCGATGCCGCCTACGCCGGGGCCGCCACACTCGATTTCGCCGGAAAACAGTACCGGACGGACATAGCCACATGAGGAGGACGCGATGAAGAAGGTGTCGGTGCTGATGGGGTCCGAGAAGGATCTGCCCATCATGGGCAAGGCAGCCGAGATGCTCGAGCGATTCGGCGTGCCGCACGACGTGATGGTCGTGTCCGCCCACAAGACTCTCGACCGGGCGCTCGAGTACGCCGACGGAGCGGTCGCCGATGGCGTCGGAATCATCATCGCCGGTGCCGGAAAGGCTGCCCACCTGGCAGGGGTCATGGCCGGACGCACCACCCTCCCGGTCATCGGCGTGCCACTCTCCGCCTCACTCGATGGCCTAGATGCGCTCCTCGCCACCGTCCAGATGCCGACCGGGATTCCCGTCGCAACCGTCGCCGTGGACGGCGCCACCAATGCGGCACTCCTGGCCGTGGCCATCCTGGCGCTGGATGACGAGAGCCTCGCCAAGCAGCTCCTCGCCTATCGCGAGGAGCTGGCTGAGAAGACTTTTCGCGAGGTGCACCGGGGATAGACAGAGTCTCCGTCCGGCAGGCCTACACTCGCGCGCGTGTTGGCGCTGACACACCTCGCCTCGGGCAAAGTCCGTGAGATCTATGAGATCGATGACCGCCGCCTTCTCTTCGTGGCAACCGATCGGATCTCGGCCTACGACGTCATCCTGCCGGACGAAATCCCCGACAAGGGCCGGGTGCTCACCGGCCTGTCCCTGCACTGGTTCGACTTCCTCGACACCCCCAACCATCTCCTGACCACCGACCTGACGGGGCTCGGCCTGAGCGCTGAAGACGAGGCGGCACTCGAGGGACGCGCCATGATCGTGCGCCGGGCCGATGTCATCCCGATGGAGTGCGTCGTACGCGGCTACTTATACGGGAGTAGCTGGCGGGAGTACCGGGCAGGGGGTGGACCAACCACCGAGCACCTGCCGGCCGGGCTCAAGCAGGGCGAGAAACTGGCAGAACCGATCTTCACGCCCGCCACCAAGGCCGATGAAGGTCACGACGAGAACCTCACCGAGGCAGGGGCCCGGGAGCTGGTCGGCCAGGATCTCTACGAGAGGCTCCGGACTGTTTCCATCGACATCTACCAACGGGCATCGGAAGCGGCGGCGTCGAAGGGGGTGCTGCTGGCCGACACGAAGTTCGAATTCGGCTGGTCCGAGGGAGAGCTCCTCCTCATCGATGAGGTCCTCACTCCCGACTCGAGTCGATACTGGCCCGCCGACGAGTACGAGCCGGGCCGGGTGATGCCGTCCTTCGACAAGCAGTACGTGCGCGATTGGCTCGATTCGACCGGATGGGACCACACGCCACCGGCCCCGCCCATGCCCGACGACGTCAAGAACGGCACCCGGGCCCGGTATGTGGAGGCGTACGAGCTGATCACCGGCCAGAGATTCGACTGGGAGAGCGGATGAAGGCGGTCGTGACGATCACCCGCCGGCAGGAGATCGCTGATCCGGAGGGTGCGACCATCCAGCGCGCCCTTGTAGATCTTGGCTACGCCGAAGTTGACGCCGTGCGGGTGAACCGGACCGTCGAGGTCTCGATGCCCGGACGGGACCGCGAGTATGTGCTCTCGGCGGTGCGCGGGATGTGCGAGAAGATGCTCGCCAACCCGGTCATGGAAGATTTCGAGATCGAGATACTCGATTGACCGTCGGCATCGTTGCATTCCCGGGCACCAACTGCGAGCAGGATGTCGCTTACGCCCTCGAATCACTCGGCGCCAAGACGGTGACCGTCTGGCACCGGGAGAGCTCGCTCGACGGATTGGATGCCGTCGTGCTGCCCGGTGGGTTTGCCCACGGTGACTACCTGCGCACCGGCGCCATCGCCCGCTTCTCCCCCATCATGGCGGCGGTCGAGAAGCTGGCGGCCGAGGGCCGGCCGGTGCTCGGCATCTGCAACGGATTCCAGATTCTCTGCGAAGCCGGGCTCCTGCCCGGTGCCCTCATCGCCAACCGCGACCTCAAGTTCATTTGCCGCCCCGCTCACCTCCGGGTCGAATCCACCGACTCCATCCTGACCCGGGCCGCCACCATCGGCCAGGTCCTGACCATCCCCCTCAACTCCTACGAGGGCAACTACGTGCCGGGACCCGAAGCCCCCAACGCCGTCCTCCGCTACTGCGATCCGGACGGCAACGTCACCGAGGCGGCCAACCCGAACGGATCGGCAGAAGGCATCGCCGGAATCGCCAACGGAGCCGGGACGGTGGCCGGTCTCATGCCACACCCCGAGCGGGCCATCGAGGACTTCATGGCGTCGACCGACGGCCGGGTGCTCCTCGAATCATTCATCGCATCGGTTGAGGCAACTCCCGCCGGGGTCGCCAGTGGCTGAGACGCTTCATCGGCAGCTCGGCATGACCGACGACGAGTTCACCGCCGTGAACGGGATCCTCGAACGCCCGCCGGCCGATCCCGAGCTGGCCATGTACTCGGTCATGTGGTCCGAGCATTGTTCCTACAAGTCATCCCGGGTGCACCTTGGCGGGCTCCCCACCGATGCTCCGTGGGTGGTGGTCGGGCCGGGCGAGAACGCCGGCGTCGTCGACATCGGCGATGGCTGGCTGGCGGCGCTGCGCATCGAAAGCCACAACCATCCGTCGTTCGTTGAGCCGTACCAGGGAGCAGCCACCGGCGTGGGTGGGATCCTGCGAGACATCTTCACGATGGGGGCTCGCCCGGTCGGGCTCTGGAACCAGATTCGCTTCGGCGACCTGTCCGATCCTCACAACCGGTACCTGTTCAACGGGGTGGTGGCCGGCATCGCCGGCTACGGCAACGCGGTAGGGGTCCCGACGCTGGGCGGAGAGGTCGAGTTCGACCCGGTATACGCCGGCAATCCGCTCGTCAACGTCATGTGCCTCGGAGTCTTGCAAGAGGAACAGCTCGTGCTCGGAACCGCCGGACCGCCCGGCACCGTGGCCGTCCTGCTCGGTGCCGCAACAGGACGCGACGGGATCGGCGGCGCCTCAGTACTGGCGTCGGCGAGCTTCGATGAGGCGGCCGGAGCCAAGCGGCCCTCGGTACAGGTGGGCGATCCGTTCGAAGAGAAGAAACTCATCGAAGCCTGCCTCGACCTCTACGACCGGCGGCTCGTGGTGGGTGTGCAGGATCTGGGAGCGGCGGGCCTCAGTTGCGCCGCCAGCGAACCGGCCGCCCGGGCAGGTGTCGGCATGGACCTCAACCTCGACGCCGTTCATCTGCGCGAGCCGGACATGACCGCTCCAGAAATGCTCATGTCCGAATCACAGGAACGAATGATGGCCTTCGTCGCACCCGACCAGGTCGAGGAAGTGCTGGCGGTGGCCGCCAGGTGGGAGATCGAGGCCTCGGTGGTCGGGACGGTGGCCGGTGGGGATCGGTTGCGGGTCTATCACAATGGCCAACAGGTGGTAGATGTCCCCGCCGCCTCGCTGACCGATGAGGCACCCATCTTGCGGCGCCCGATCGCCCGGCCCGACTGGATGGACGAGCTGTGGAAACGAACCGACCGGCAGGCGGATGTCCCGATCGATGTTGCCTTGCTCGGACTGCTGGACGACCCGGCCCTCGGAGACCGCAGCTGGGTGTATGAGCAGTTCGATCACATGCTGTTTCTCAATACGGTGCATGGGCCGGGTCGCGACGGATCGCTCATCCGCGTACGCGGGACGAGCAAGGGCCTGGCCGTCTCAACGGACGGGAACGGCCGGGTGTGCCAGCTCGATCCCCGCCGCGGCGCCGAGCGTCTTGTCTACGAGGCGGCCCTCAACGTGGCCGTTGTGGGAGCTCGTCCCCTGGCGGTGGTGGACAACCTCAACTTCGGCAATCCAGAGAAGCCGGAAGTCATGTGGCAGTTCACCGAGGTGCTGGCCGGTCTCGGTGCGGCCTGCGAGGCATTGGGCGTCCCCATCGTGGGCGGCAACGTGTCGTTCTACAACGAGACCGACGGGCAGGACATCTACCCCACTCCCGTCGTGGGGTTGCTCGGCATGGCCGAACCGATCCCGAGCCTGCCCGAGCCGGTGACGGGCGGCATGTCGATGCTGCTGATCGGTCCCGAGCAAACGGACAACCTGGCCGGGAGCGCCTATCAGCGGGTGGTGCGCGGGGCACTCGGTGGCCGGCCGACCCGGGTCGACGCCGACCAGGGTGGACGGACCATCGAGTTCGCCATCCGGCTCACCCATGTCATTCACGGCGCCGTGTTGCACGACATCTCCCAGGGCGGGGCGCTCATGGCGGCCGTCGAGTTGCTCATCGCAGGCGGCGTAGGCGCCCACGCCGAGTTCCGTTCGGTCGAGCAGGCCTTTGGGGAAGATCCCCACCGGTTCCTCTGTCTCGTGCCGGCGAACCGCAAACCGGAGGTCGAGCAACTAGCCCTCGAAGTGGGCTGTCGTATCGAGGACATCGGGATGACCGGGGGCTCTGATCTCACGATCGCCGGCCCTGAAACCATCAACATCCCGCTCGAGCGACTCCGGGACGTCTGGGCGAACGCCATCTCCGCCCGGATGCACGGAGCCGTCCATGAGTAGCCCCGTCGGGGAGAAGCCGGGAGAGGCGTGCGGCGTGTTCGGTGCCTACGTGGCCGAGACCCACATCGCCAATCTCATCTACTTTGGCCTGTTTGCCCTGCAGCATCGCGGCCAGGAGAGCGCCGGCATCGCGGTATCGGACGGTCATCGCCTCACCGCCTACAAGAACATGGGCCTCGTCTCGAACGTATTCGACCGGAACACCCTCGGCGGCCTGCAGGGCTCCATCGGCATAGGCCACACTCGCTACTCGACAACCGGGTCGAGCACGTGGGAGAACGCCCAGCCTGCCTTCCGTGCCGTCGGGCATCGCAATATCGCCCTCGGACACAACGGCAACCTCACCAACACGGCCGATCTCGCCATGCGGCTCGGATCGGCCGCCGGGACCACCGACTCCGAGCTCATGACGAGCGCCATCGCCGAACAGATCCAGAAGGACGAGAACATGTCGCTGGCAGAGGCCGTGGCGGCCGTGCTGCCTGAGTTCGAAGGCGCCTACACGCTCGTGGTCATGGATGACACGTCGGTGGTCGCCGTGCGGGACCCGCACGGATTCCGGCCGCTCTCGCTCGGCCGGATCGGCGACGAAGGATGGGTCGTTGCTTCTGAGACGGCCGCCCTCGATCTTGTCGGCGCCGCCTTCGAGCACGACGTCCTGCCGGGAGAGATGATCGTGCTCACCGAGGCAGGGGTGGAGTCGTCGTTCCCGCAGGGCCGCCAGCCGTCGCGACTGTGCGTGTTCGAGTACGTCTACTTCGCCCGACCCGACAGCAACCTGGCGGGCCAGAACGTGCAAGCAGCCCGGGTGCTCATGGGACGGCGCCTCGCACAGGAAGCTCCCGCCGACGCCGACGTGGTCATCCCGGTGCCCGAATCCGGGATACCGGCCGCCCAGGGCTTCGCCTGGGAGTCGGGAATCCCCTACGAGGACGGGCTCGTCAAGAACCGGTACGTGGGTCGGACGTTCATCGAGCCCGAACAGATGCTGCGGGACCAGGGCATCCGCCTGAAGCTCAACCCGATCCGGGACGTCCTCGACGGCCAGCGCATCATCCTGGTGGACGATTCGGTCGTACGCGGAACCACAACCCGCCAGCTCGTCGAACTGGTGCGAAGTGCCGGCGCCCGTGAGGTGCACCTGCGGATCTCCTCCCCGCCCTACCGGTGGCCGTGCTTCTACGGCATGGACACATCCGATCGGGATGCGTTGCTGGCCGCCCATCGGACCGAAGCGGAGATCGCCGAGTTCCTGGCCGTCGACTCGCTTGCCTACCTCACACTCGAGGGGCTGGAGGAATCACTCCCCGACGCCAACCAGACGTTCTGCAATGCCTGCCTGTCGGGTGACTACCCAACCGCCATCGGGGATGACAAGTTCGTGCTGGAGCAACCGTGAGCACGTACTCGGAGGCAGGAGTGGATGTCGCCGCAGCCGACCGGTTCACCGAGTCGATTTCCGCGCGGGTGACCGCTACCTGGGGCGACAACGTGGTGGGCACGTTCGGTGGATTCGCCGCCGGGCTCACCATCCCGGCCGGATACGACGAGCCGGTACTCATGATGACGACCGATGGGGTCGGCACGAAGGCCGAGATCGCTCGGCTGCTCGGCCGCTTCGACGGCATCGGCAATGATCTCGTCGCCATGTGTGTCGACGACCTGGCCGCTTCGGGCGCCGCCCCGCTCGGGTTCACCGACTACCTGGCCGTCGGCGCTCTCGATACCGTTCGCGACGAGGCACTCGTGGCATCGGTGGCCGATGCGTGCCGGCTGGCCGGTTGCGCGTTGCTGGGTGGCGAAACCGCCGTCCACCCCGGGGTGATGGAACCGAGCCAGTTCGACCTGGCCGGCGCGGCCCTCGGCGTCGTCGAACGCAGCGCCATGGTCGATCCCGGGCAGGTGATGGCGGGACATGCCGTTGTCGGGATAGTGAGCCCAAATCTTCGCTCGAACGGATTCTCACTCGTGCGTTCCCTGTTCAACGAGTCTGACTATCAGCGCCCGGCGCTCGGCTCGTCGCTCGGCGAGGTCTTGCTCGAGCCGTCGGTCGTGTACGCCCCGGCCGTACTGGCGGCAACTCGTCAGGTCCCGGTCTCGGGAATGGTGCACGTTACCGGCGGCGGCTTGCCGGGCAATCTGCCCCGCGCCCTGCCGCACGGCCTGACCGCCCGCATAGATCCCGCCCGCTGGGAGCCGGCGCCGATCTTCAACCTCATCAGCGACCACGGCAGGATCGACCCGGCGGAGATGTTCGCCACGTTCAATATGGGCATCGGTTTCGCCCTCATCGCCGAAGCCGGAAGGGTCACCGACCTGATCTGCGCTCTCAACGAGCACGGCCATGCGGCCCATCACATCGGGGACATCGTCGAAGGCGAAGCGGTTGCCATAAAATCCTGACCCTGCCGCCCTAGACGATGCGGGAGAACAGGTAGGCGTACGGAGATTTCGTGTAGGCAACACCTCTCCCCCGGTCATGGAGCATGGCCGGGGTGACATCGACCGGGGTTTTGGGGACGAGATACGTGCTGAGGTTCCCGGTCCGTACCCGGTAATCGGCAGGCGCGCGAGGTCACCACACCGGACAGCTCGTATCGAGGATCGATCGACGCCATGGCCACGTCGCCGTGACTGGGATTCACGAGGAGCGTGCCGCCGACCTTGAGATAGTCGGTGCAGTGCTCGGACACGAACCCCGCGTACAACGAGACGAGCAGGTCGAACGACGCGGCGGGCAGGTCGAGCTCGTCCCGGTAGTCGGCGTGGATGAACCGGAATTCGGCGCTCGGTGATCCACCCGACGCTACGACGATCTCGAGGATTCCGTCCTGGTCGGCAAAGAACCCGGGGGTCCGCTTGTCCATGTCGACATATGTGACCGTCGGTTAGACAACGGAAGGTGCCACGTCAACAAACGAACCCGGGTAGAGCATTGTCTCTCCCCCCACCGCCGTCCAGACGGCCGTGAAGAGGCGCATCCGGTCGCCGTCATGGCGGTTCTGGTCGGACCAGAGCTTGCGGGTAGAGGGCAGCATCTCGCGATGCTACGAGCCGTCGCTATCCAGTCCTACTTGACCAACTCGGCGGCGTGGGCCTCCCAGCGGCCACCACCACCCGCCAGCAGCTGGTCGTAGCCGGGAATCCGGTAGATCACGATGCGGTCGTCGAGGAAATCGGAGAAGGCAAGGAGCGTTCCATCAGGCGAAACATCGAGGCCGGTCGTCTGGTTGCCACCGACGATGGCGTCGAGGTAGGCGCCGGTGGCGGTGTCGAGCACCACCACCGTGCCCCATTCCGGCCCGGGGCGGTAGTAGGTCTCGGGGTTGTTGCGGCCCCGATTGGAAACGAACAGGAGGCGGCCGTCCGGACTCACGTCGATCGTGTTGGGAAGACGATCAACAACCGCGAGATTCGTCACCTCGTCGGTGGCGGTATCGGTTGCGACGATCGTGTCCAACGCCATCTCCGAGCCATAGACGATTGATCCATCCGGGCTGCCCACCAGATGACGCATAGCTCCGCCGGTGCGGTGCAGCACGGTTCCCTCGCCGGTGGCGAGATCGAAGACTTGCAGCTCACCGGAGGCAAAGCCGGCCACATAAAGCTTGGCTCCGTCCGGTGTCACGAAGAGGCCTCGCGGGGTCCGGACGGTGCTCAGCTTGCGCCGGACCTCGCCGGTCGCCAGGTCGATTTCGCTCACATCGTTGCTCACCCAATTTGAGGCCCACAGGGTCTGCTCGTCGGGCGAAAGGACCATTACCTTGGTCCACACACCTCCGGTCGATATCTGGCGGAGCACTTCCTTCGTTTCGGCGTCGATCTCGTATACCGATGCCGTCTCCATCTGGCTGATGTAGGCACGCGTCCCGGTGCGATTGAAGATGACTTCGACCGAGCCGGCCTTGGGGAGATCAACCGCCGCGATTTGCCGGCCTGAAGCGGGGTCGTAGACCTCGAAGCCGCGGCCGGCCAGGAGCGTGACCCACAATTCGTCGTGGCCCGGCCGGAACGCCACCTGTTTGGGGGCCGGACCGGTGTCGAACTCAAGGAGTTTGTCGAGCACCTGGCCGCTCTTGTCCAGCCAGGGGGTGACGCTCGTCTCCTCTGCTCCCAGCACGATGGTCTCGGTTTCGAACCCGGGTGCCTTCACCACGAGTTCCACCGCACCGGCGACCGGACCGGTGAACGGAGCCGGGCCCACGTAGGCGCTGCCGGTGGCATCGGTCACCTCCAGCGAGGCGGCGACCGGCTCGACCTCAATCGTCAACTCACGCGGCGCCGGGATGGTGGTTGTCGTGGTGGTTGTGCTCGTCGTGGTGGGAGGCACGGTGCTGGTCGTGGTGGTCGGCAACGTCGAGGTGGATGACTCCGCCACCGTCGCCCGAAGATCCGAGCTTCCGTCACCCCCGGTCACACACCCGGCCAGAGCGAGCGTCGCCACCAACCCGAGCCGGGCAATCCGCGTGTGCACCATCCGCAGAGCCTATTCGGACCCGTGGTGAGGCACGGCAGGCAGCCGAGCGGGGTACGCTCGACCGAACATCCAAAGGGAAGACAGACATCACACTCGGACTCATCGCATCCGCGTTCCTCCTGGGGCTTCGCCACGGCGTCGACTGGGACCATCTCGCTGCCATCAGTGACATTGCAGCCACCCAGGAGTCGCCACGACGCGGGGTCATCATGAGCTCGCTCTACGTCGCCGGGCACGCCCTGGTGGTGTTCGTGATCGGAGCCATTGCCATCGCCACCGGCCGCAACCTGCCCGGCTGGGCCGATGCGTTCATGGGAATCGTCGTGGGATGGACGCTCATCATCCTCGGCCTCTACGTCGCCTACACCCTCATCCGGTACCGGGGAACGGTTCCGCTTCGCAGCCGCTGGATGCTCGTGCTGAGTGGGGTCCGGCGGGCCTACATCTGGGTTCGTTCCCGGCTGGCCCCCACGTCGGCGGACCCGGTCAGCCATGCTCACCCTCACAGCGCTCTCGCGACGTTCCATCACGACGGCGACGACGCCGCCCCCGAGGGTCGGCTCCCGCGCCACAGCCACCATCACGTTCACGATCCGGCCCATGAGCCGTTCACCGACTACACCCCGGCCACTTCGGTCGGGGTGGGGATGCTGCACGGCATCGGTGCTGAGACACCAACCCAGGTCCTCGTCTTCCTGGCCGCGGCGAACGCCGGCGGAACAGTCGCCGGGCTCGTCGTGCTGATTGCGTTTCTCGTCGGCCTCGCCCTCGCCAATTCGGCCATCTCTCTCGGCGCCGCCTACGGATTCCTCGCCGCCAATCGTCGCAGCTGGGCCTACACCGGCCTGGCCGGCGCCACCGCCGTCGTCAGCCTCTTCGTCGGCGTCCTCCTGGTGCTGGGCGAAGACGCGTTTCTACCCGCGCTGTTTGTGGGGTAGGCAACGCCTGCGGCGTTGCTTGCGAGCTGCTCCGCAGCTCGTGGCAAGCATTTCGACTTCGACTTCGACTTCGACTTCGACTTCGACTTCGACTTCGACAAAGCGCTACCAGCGTGCTTGCGGGCGAGCGACGAGCAGCGAGCAGCAAGCAGCGATTCGCGTTCTTTCTAGGGACGAAGGACGAGGGACGAGGGACGAGGGACGCTCCTAGTGCCTGAAATGCCTCATTCCGGTGAAGACCAGAACCATCCCGTGCTCGTTGGCGGCGTCGATGACTTCCTGGTCGTTGCGGGAGCCACCGGTTTCCACCAGGGCAACCACGCCGGCCTCGGCGAGCGCATCGGGCCCGTCACGGAATGGGATGAGGGCCTCGCTGGCAGCCACCGCTCCGATCGTCCTATCACCGGCCTGGCGGACGGCCCGTTCGGCGGCGCCGACCCGGCTCTGATCACCGACCCCGATGCCGACGGCTGCGCCTTCCTTCACGATCACGATGCTGTTGGATTTGCAGTGAGCCGTCACCGTCCAGGCGAGGCGGAGCTCATCGAGCATCGCCCCGCCGGGCTGCGCCTCCGACACCACGGTCCAATCGTCTTCGACGGTGACCCTGGGGTCGGTCTCCTGAATGAGGGCACCGCCGTCGATCTGACGCAGCTCCACACGCGCTCCGGCGGGCGGTGGTGCCACCAACACTCGTAGGTTCTTCTTGGCCCCGAGCACGGCGGCGGCCTCGTCGGTCACCTCCGGACAGATGATGACTTCGAGAAACATCTCGGACATCTCTTTGGCCGTCGCCTCGTCGAGCCGCTCGTTCACAGCCACCACTCCCCCGAAGGCCGACAGCGGGTCACAATCGCGGGCGGCCACGAACGCCGCATGGAGTGTGCCGCGCGTCGCCACCCCGCACGGATTCATGTGCTTGACGACCACGCAACCGGGTGTGGACAGTCTCTGCACGAGATCCCACGCCGACTCGGTATCTGCGTAGTTGTTGAACGAGAGCTCCTTGCCCTGCAACTGGGTGAGGCCGAACGCCCAGCCGTCTGCGCCGGCCTGCCGGTACAGAGCTGCTTCTTGATGTGGGTTCTCGCCGTAGCGCAGTCCGCCGACCCGTTCGAGCGCCATGAGGCGGGTTTCGGGCAGCAGCTCATCCTGGCTCAACCAGCCATGGATGAGGCTGTCGTACCGCCCCGTGTGGGCAAATGCCTCAGTGGCGAGCCGACGGCGTTCGTACATGGTCGTGCCACCGTCGGCAAGGGCGCCGAGCACCACCGGATAGGACTCCGGGCTCGTTACGACGGCCACACGAGCGTGATTCTTGGCGGCGGCCCGGATCATGGCTGGCCCACCGATATCGATATTCTCGACGACCTCATCTGCGGGCTTGCCCGCCGCAACCGTCGCCTCAAAGGGATAGAGGTTGCACACGACGAGATCGATCGCAACGATGCCCTGATCGTTCAGGTCGACAACATGGCCGGCCTGACTGGTGTCGGCAAGGATGGCACCGTGGATCTTGGGGTGGAGCGTCTTGACGCGGCCACCCAGCATCTCGGGCGCACCCGTCACATCGGGGACCGCCACGACATCCACACCGGCTTCCTGGAGCGCCCGACTCGTTCCCCCCGACGCGATGATCTCAACTCCCGCGGCCGCCAACGCCGCCCCGAGATCCGCCAGGCCGGTCTTGTCGGAGACCGACAGCAAGGCTCGCTTGATGGGAATCCGATCGCTCATGCTCTCTCCTTCAGTGTCGGAGACTCTCTCATCGAGGGTCTGGCGGGCAAGGTCGTCGATGACCGCCGGGTACAGCGAGTGCTCTTGCTCCTGAATGCGGGCGTGCAAGCGGTCGGCGTCGTCGTCGGGATGGATCGGGACGGATCGCTGCGCCAGGATCGGACCGGCATCTACATCCTCTACCACCACATGCACGGTGACTCCCGTCTCGCTCACCCCGGCGGCAAGCGCATCCTCGACCGCGTGCGCGCCCGGAAACGCAGGAAGTAGGGACGGGTGGATGTTGATGATCCGCTCTGGAAATCGCTCGATGGCGACCGGAGCGAGGATCCGCATGAAACCGGCCAACACGACGAACTCACAGCCGAACGCCTCAACCTCACCACAGATGGCGGCGGTGAATGCAGCGCGGTCCGGATGATCTCGCCAGCGAACGATCCGGGTGGGGATGTCATGGGTCTCGGCCCATTCAAGACCGGCAGCATCGCGGTCGGCGAGCACGAGAACGATGTCGTAGGCGGACTGCGATTGCATCTCGAGCAGCCGCCGCAAGTTGGAGCCCCGCCCCGAGATGAGCACGGCAATTGGAACCCGAGCCATGCCGCGAGGATAGGGAGCGGAAGTGAGCCCTCCGCCGGAGTCCCCGTCCCTCGTCTTTCGTCCCTCGTCCCTCGTCCCTCGCAACCAGCA
>SHLN01000177.1 GCA_004283105.1 Acidimicrobiia bacterium | reverse complement strand
GGTCGATGGCGCGCAGGACATAGCCGGGACCGTCCCGCCGCGCATTGTCGATGGCCGCCACGTAGTGAATCGAGTAGTCGATACCGACCCCGATGACAATCCCCGAGATGACTGCGGTCAGAAGGTTGAGTTGGATGCCGGACACGGCGATGAAGCCAAGCAGCGTCAGCACCGTGAGCGCCACCGGAGCCAGGGCAACCATGGTTTGCCGGAGATTGCGATAGGCAAGCCCCAGCATGACTGCGACAAGAGCGAAGGCGACGATAAGCGACACGACCTGGGCTTGCAGCACCAGCCGGGCTATCTCGTCCCAAACCACTGGCATGCCGGTGAGCACCGTTACCTCATTGCGGGCCTCGACGAAGTCGAGCCACCCCTGCAGGTCTTCGGTGGTGAAGTCGGCGGGCAGCAACATGAATCGGAGGCCGTCGTCGCTCACCATATCCCCGATCGGCAGCTCAACCGCCCCGGCAAGCACCGCCTCCAGTTGCTGGGCGGGCAAGGATCCGGCCAGGTCGGCCACGGAGAAGACGGTTCGGACGCCGGGCAACGCCTCCATCTCGGCGGACACAGCCTCGGCGGTGGCCAGGGCGGCGGCCCCGTCGGCGGGGTCGAAGGCGAACTCCCCGATCAAGGGAGTGGCACCGCCAAACGACTCCTCCGTCTTCTCGAAGGCAAGGCGGACCGGGTCATCGTCCTTGAAGAAGAAGAGCTGATCCGGGTTGACCTCGAGCTGGGGAATCGAAAAGGCGGCGAATCCGAGCAACCCGACGCTGAGAACGGCGGCTGGGATCCGGGTCTTCACGAGCTTCTTCAACCCGGCCGTGACCCGCGGCCCGATGAGGGCCGAATGATGCCGGGGTTCGATCGTGAGCCGGCTGAGCAAGGCGGGCAGCGAAAAGAACGAAATGATCCCGGCAAAGACGATTCCGATCGCGGTAAACAGCCCGAGTTGCTGGATGGGTTGGACATTGGTGAAGAGCAGCGACAGAAACCCGGCAGCCGTGCTGATCGTCGTCAAGATCATGGGAACACCAACATGGGCCAGCGCCGATTGCACTCGGTGCACGACGTCTCGTGAAGACTCGGCTTCCTCCTGGAAATGGGTGACAAAGTGAAGCCCATCGGCCGAACCCATCACGATCACAAAGATCGGGACGATCACGGTGACGATGTCGACCTCGCGGCCGAGAGCAAAGATCAACCCAAAGGTCCAGAGCGAACCGAGCACAGCCGGGAGCATCGCCAGGGCCGAGAGCCGCCGGTCCCCGATCGTCGCGTAGAACACCGCGACCAACAGGATGAAGACGGCAGGAGGGATCAGGAGCAGAAACAGAGAGAGAATGTCGATGACGGACGAGAACACGATCGGGTTGCCGGAAAGGGTGAGCTCGATCCCCGGCGGCGGTGCGAGATCGGCGACATCCTGGGCCACGGCGAGCCCGTCGTCGCCGGGCACCACCATGAGCATCGTATCTGCGCCGTTCTCGGCCAGGAGCAGTTCTGCGATCGGGTTTTGCGCCAGGAGGGCGGCGATACCTGCGTCCCCGGCCGCGGCGATGTCGCTCGCCGTGATCGATTGCCCGGTCAGGGGATTGACGTCCGGGACGATGGTGACGACCTCGCGGACTCCCTCGATTCCATTCAGCGAGTCCCGCAACTCGATGAGTCGGACGATGTTGGCGGCGCTTGCGAAGGTCTCACCGGCGGGCACCGAAGCGACCACATTGATCGGATCGGCGGTGGCGTACTTGTCTTGGAGGCCCTGGAACGTCTCGCCCGTCTCGTTGCCCTCGAGCACAAACGATGCGACATCGGCGTTGAAGTCCATGCGGAACAGCATCAGGGCCGCCACGATTGATATGACGACCGTTAGCGCGAGGATGCGACGCGCATGGTCGACGATGACACGGGCAATAGCTCCCACATCAAGAGACTAGGTAGCGCAACACTGATTTCGTTGCTGCGTTCGGGGCGAAGCGGCCGGCCTACCGGTTCTCGGCCAGGCGGGCCTCGATTTCGACCTGGGCGAGGGTGGCGCCGAGAACGCCTCGCTCCCAGAGTGCCTCGAATAGACCCCGGCCGATGCGCTCTTCGAGCGCTTTGGCGAAGGCCGGCACGGCCTCGGGGTCTTCGGGGGCTTGGGACTTCTCGCCGAACCAGAAGGTACGCATCGCCGCCCCGAACCGGCTGCGCTCGACCCGGAGTGTCGGTTTGAGCCCGGATTCGTCCAGCGCTCCCCGCAGCTCGTCTTCGATTCGGCCGTAAGAGAAGTCATTGCGCAACCCGGCTCCGAACCGCCCGCCCGTCTCGACCGAAAGCGCCGTCACGAAGTCGCCAACCCGGCAGACGGCGTCGTCGAAGCCGGTCCCCTCTGTGAAGGCTTGCGCCACCGACGCACGGACCGACGGCCAGCGATCCTCGAAACCGATGCCCGCCCCCTCATCGAGCCCGGCCTCGGTCCGCAATCGTTTTCCGGCCCGGCGAATGTCTCCGAGCAGTTTTCCGGCCGCCACCGCCTTGGCATCGAGCTGGTCCCGTAGGAAGTCCCGAAACGGTTCGATGTTGAGCGGCCGGCCGGCCGGTGGGGCGGCCGCCAGATCGAATACCCGGGGCGCTGAGACACCGTCCTCCTCGAGCGAGCGGATCAGGTCGGATCGCAGTTGGGAAAGATCATGCTGGCCGAGCAGGTCGATCTGGTTGAGGACGAACAGAAACTGATCCTGGTACTCGAGGAGCTGTGAGATGTACTGCTCGTGGATGAGTGGGTCCCGGTACTTCTGCGGATCGAACACCCATACCACCGCGTCCACCTCGGGGAGCAGCCGCTCGACGATCTGATGATGCTGGAGCACGATGCTGTCGTGGTCGGGCAGATCGATGATGGCCAGTTTTGGCAGCGCATCCTGCTCGTAGCGGGCATCGATGCCGAGCCGCTCGAGCAACTCGACGAGTCCGGGTTCGGGGTCGGTCGGCACCCAGGCGAGTGCCTCCTCGGTCGTCGGTCGCAGCACTCCGGTCTCGGCAATCTGCCGTCCGGCGATGGCGTTGAGCAGGCTCGACTTGCCAGACCCGGTTCCACCGGCCAGCGCCACCACGAGCGTGTCGCCAAGGAAGCCGCGCCGTTCCCGCACCCGCTCGGCCACATCCCGTGCCGCCTTGACGTCCTCGTCGGTCACCACACCCTCGGCGCGGCCTATCGCCAGGTCGAGGAGATCGAGCGCACTGACGACATCGCTCATCGGTAGAACTCCCCGGCCCGCTCGGAAACGACCGCCGCCAGGCTCCGGATGCTCTCATCCAGCCCACCGGCGATACCGACCCGCTCGGTGAGAGCGAGAAAGCGATCGGCGTCCTCGGCCAACACCGATGCGATGCGATCCTCGAGATCGGTGAGAATCGTCGTTCGCCACGCTTCGTCGTTGGCGAGGTCGGCGGCGGCGCCACCCACCGGGTCCCCCTCACCGGTGAGGAGCGTGCGAGCAAGCGCGGCGGCAGCCTTGCGGCGGCTCCGCTCCCGCCGGACCG
Source organism: Acidimicrobiia bacterium (assembly GCA_004283105.1). GTDB lineage: Bacteria > Actinomycetota > Acidimicrobiia > Spongiisociales > SHLN01 > SHLN01. The sequence goes on along the minus strand of SHLN01000177.1, from coordinate 1,998 downwards.
CAGGCTTGAGAGCCTTCTCCAGCTCATCGAACCAGGCCGCCGCTTCCTGCTCGGCCACCGATGGCGTTTCGGCCCCATGCCGCCACAGCGTTTCGGCGACGGCCAGGATGGCGTGACCCTCGTCGACGGAGTCCCAGGCGTCGGCTGCATCACGGGCCGCCACCCCGGCACGCCGCGAGAGGGCCGCCGCCAGCTCCCGCTCGATGCCGGCGCGGCCGTCGATGGCCCCCGGAGCGACCAGCCGACGCTCGGACACGAGTTGCTTGGAGGTCGTCAGCTCGACGGCATATGCCTCTTCGGCAAGGGTGTGGAGAGCGCTGACGATTGCCCGGTCCGTGCCGATTCCATTGGCGATGGCACCGGCCTTGTCGATGACTTCCGCCACCGCCCCCTCGGTGGACTGGCGCACGACGGCCCGGCGAAGCGCCGGATCGGAGATGAGGGCCAGCTCCTGGCGAATAGCAGCGACCGCATCGACATGGAGGCCGCCGTGGCGCGGATAGACGACCTGTTCTGACACATCGAAGATGAGCGACGCATCGGCTTCCAGCAACAGATCCCGGTGTTTGAGCATGGCGGCGAAGTCGGCCAGGATCAGCTTGCGATTCTCCGGATCGGGCCCGAGACGATTCAGCACGAACAGGATTGGAAGGCCCCGCAGACGAATCTGGTCGAGGAACTCCCAGGCGGCGACATCGGCGTAGCGCATGGCACTGGCCACGAAGATGCACAGGTCGGCGACGGCGAGGACTTGCTCACCGATCACCCGGCTGTCGTCGTAGACGGAGTCGAAGTCGGGAGCGTCGATGACCGTCAGCTGTTCGGTGATGGGATCGTCGCCCGCCACCACTCCGGCATCATCGCGGCCGATGAGCCCACCGAGGAGTTTCATATACCGGCGCACATGGCGCCGGTTGGCCCAAACGACCGGCGAACGGGTGGTGGGCCGGAGGGCTCCAGGGTCGCTCGCCTTCTGCCCGGCCAGTGAGTTCAAGATGACCGACTTGCCGCTCCCGGTTGGTCCGACGAGCACGGCCACCACCGGGGCGTCCGGATCCTCGAGACGCGGGAGAAGGTATTCCCTGACCGACCGCACGAGTTCGGTGCGGGACCGTTCGCGGGCCTCTTGTTCTGGTCCGAGCACCCGAAACTGAAAACTCTCGAGCGCGGCGGAGAGGTCTTCGAGAGAGGATCGGAGGGCGTCGGCAGCTGTCATGTGAGAGCCGATTGTCGCACCAAGGATGCTTTCTGTCACAGTCAATCTCTACATTCCGTGATATGGCACATGTCAGCACCGATGGACACATGACAAAGATCGACGGGCTCGTGACTGAGGATCGGGCTCTCGCCACCCTGCTGGGCGCAAGCGACGAGGCGGAATGGCCTGCCGTAGTCGAGCGAGCCCTGACGGTTGGCTCGCACGGCCTGGTGACGATGGGTCTCGATGTCGGCCTCGACACCGTTCGCGACGAGGTCCGCCGGGAGGTCGAGCAGGCCACCGGCCAGGCCGAGGCCCGGGTAGCCGAGATGCTCCGAGCTGCCGAGCTGGCCTATAGCGAGCAGCTCGATCCCGAGATTCGCTCCTCGCTCCTGTCCAAATCCCTGCGCGAGTTTCAGACCTGGCAGGAATCCTTCTTCAACCGCATGGACGTCGACCAGGTGGGAAGCTTTGGTGGGAGGCTCGTGGCCCGGCTCGAAAGCCTCGTCGGCACAGGAGGGACGCTGGAGGCACAGCTCGCCACCGCGCTCGATCCCGCCGCGGACGGCTCGGCACTCGGCGCGCTCCGCCAGGAGATGATTGGCGAGATCCGGGAGCTGCGCGATGCCGTATTCGCCGAACGCGGCCGTCGTGCCGAGGCCGAGAAAGGTACGCAAAAGGGCTTCCTGTTCGAGGACGCCATCGAAGATCGGGCCAGGGCATGGGCGGCCGGGGTCGGTGGCTGTCAGGTGGAGCGGACCTCGACCGAGGGCGGATCGCTCGGTCGCGAGGCGCTCGTC
>SHLN01000176.1 GCA_004283105.1 Acidimicrobiia bacterium | reverse complement strand
TCCCCCTGCCGCGCGTAGATCTGCTTGTGGCCGGTCGCCTGGGCGCGACGGCTGATGCTCACTTCATCATCGAGGTCGGCGTTCTCGACGACCAGCAAGGCGGTCATGAGCTTGGTGGTCGAGGCCATGGGAGCCGAGCGGTCGGCCCGGAACGATGCAATCTCGAGGTCGTAGGAGTCGTCGTAGATGAGCCAGGCTTCCGCGCTGATCCCGGCCGCCAAGCTCGGTGCCGGATCGGGGGCGCGCAGAATGGCCTGGGGGAAGGCAAGTGCCAGAACGAGAAGAAGTGCCAATTAGTCCCCGAGGTATCCGGCCAGATTGGACCGGAGGATGGCTTGCTGGAGGTCACCGGTGGCCTGGGCGCAGTCGGCCAATACTTCGGCCGCCCTTCGCCGGGTATCCGGATTGCCGTGGCGGAGCAGTGGCACGGTGAGCTGGTGCAGCAGCTCGCTCGAGCGTTCGGCGCCGAGCCGGAGCGTCTTCAGGTGCCGCGCCTCGAGGCCGTTTCTGAGCAACCGCGCCGCCGCCTGAGCAACGGCAAGATCATCGCTGCCAAACACCTCATCGGCTCCCGGTCCCGTCATCGGCTGAATGACCTTGTTCTCGATGAGGAGCTCCAGGTCGGCAGGCGCCAGGCCGGCTGCCCGGCTCAGCTCCTCCCGGTTCATCTCGGTGGGCGAGGTAGCGAAATAGGTGTCGGGAGGGGGTCCGCTGGGCCCATCGGGCGGGACCTCGCCCCGCTCCCACGCGTTCAGCTTCGATTTGATGACCTTGAGCGGAAGGAAGTGATCCCGCTGTTGCTGGAGGATGTAGCGAATTCGGCTCACGTCTTCCGAAGTGAATTCCCGGTAGCCGGATTTGCTGCGACGGGGCCGCACCATCCCCTTCGTTTCTAGAAACCGGACCTTCGACACGGTGATCTCCGGGAACTCTCCCCGCAGGCTGTTGATGACTTCGCCGATGGTCCTGACCCGGGAGTCAGCCATCGCCGTGGACCAGAAGCAGGTGGTACTTGCCGATGATGATCTCATCGCCTGCGGCAACCGGTGCCTCGTCGAGCCGTTCGCCGTTGATGTAGATGCCGTTCGTCGACCCGGCGTCCTTGATGTGATTCGGCTCACAAACGCCGACGGTGAGCTCAGCGTGGCGCCGACTCACGGTCACATCGTCCAGGAAGATGTCCTGGTCGGGCCCACGCCCGATCGTGGTGACGCCGGGCTCGAGGATCCACGTCAGACCGGCGCGCGGGCCACGGTCGACTACCAGCGCGAACCCCTCGATGCCATCAACATCGCCCGGTTGGCTCAGGGCGGGTTCGTCGGGATCCACCGGCACGAAGGTAACGGTGGGATGCTGCTCCTCCTCGGGAACGTGCTGATCTCCATCCATAGGACCATCGTAGTTTGGGTATGTGACGTAATTGCGCCATGCGCGGTGCGCCGTGCGCCGTGCGCCGTGCGCTATGAGCAACCAGCAACCAGCAACCCGCTCAAGCCTCCGGGCGAGCAGCGAGTAGCGAGAAGCGTTATTCGATCAGCGCCTTGTACGCCGCGGCGTCGAGGAGGGCGCTGCGGTCCGCGCCCTCGGCCGGGGTCATGATGAAGAACCAGCCGGCTCCGTACGGATCGGCGTTGACGAGGTCGGGGCTGTCACTGAGCGCCTCATTCGTGTCGTCGATGGTTCCGGCAATCGGTAGGTAGATCTCCGACACGGATTTCGTCGACTCGACCTCGGCTACCACGCCTCCGGCTTCGAAGGTCGCGCCTGCATCCGGCAGGTCAACGTAGACGACGTCGCCGAGGGCATCCTGGGCGTAGTCGGTGATCCCGACCTTCAGCCGGCCGTCACCGAGTTCGGCCACCCACTCGTGCTCTGCGGTGTAGGAAAGATCCTCTGGTGTGTTCATTCGCTGCTCCTGTCCACTCCCGCCAATTTAGCCCTCACATCCCGCCAGTAGTCGCCCAGCACGTAGTAGTAGATCGCCAGCCCCACGGTACCGGTGACGAACGCGAGGATCTCGAGCCAGCGCCACTCCCAGCCCTCCGCCATGTAGAACCAGGTGACGGCGCTGTACACCATGAACGTGGCGACCTTGCCCAGATACTGAACTTCGACGGTACGCTCGGCGCCCCGCACCACGACCGCCAGCGCCGCCAGCGCTACCAAAGATTCCCGGAGGATGAGGGCCGCCGCAAACCAGGGGGCGAGCACGCCCGCCACCCACCCGAAGACGACCGCCACGAAGACGGCAATCCGGTCCGCCAGTGGGTCGAGAATCTTGCCGAGCTCCGACACCTGGTTGAGCCGCCGTGCCAGGTAGCCATCGACCCAGTCTGACCAGGCAATGAAGAAGAAGAGAATTCCGGCGCCGGCCGGATCGTCCTTTCCGAACAAGAGCCACAGAAACACGGGTATGAGCCCGAGGCGAATGAGCGAAATGAGGTTCGGAATCGTGAACACGTCCTGAGCGTAGCCACGAACTTCGCGACATTTCCCCTTGGACGGCGGCGAGGGTCAGGTAATCTCGCGGGGCAATCTTCCCCGGAGGCACCAGTGCGCGGCGACATCATCATCGTCGAAGATCATCATCGGGCCGCAGCCGCCCGCATCGTCGACCACCTGGCGGACGCCGTAGCCGCCAGGGAAGGCCGCTACACCATCACCGTGGCGGGCGAGTCCGGCAGCGGCAAGTCAGAGACCGCCCAGGCCATCGCCGAAGCGTTCGCCGCCCGCAACGTTCAGAGCGCCATCTATCAGCAGGACGACTATTTCGTCTACCCACCCAAGACGAACGACCAAACCCGTCGGAAGGACATCGGCTGGGTCGGGTCGGGCGAAGTGCACCTCGATCTTCTCGACACCCATCTTCAGGCCGCCCTCGACGGGGCCGATGAGGTCGAGAAGCCGCTCGTGATCTACGAGGAGGACCGCATCGATACCGAGGTAATGGACCTGCGCGGCGCCAAGGTGGTGCTCGCCGAAGGGACCTACACAAGCCTGCTCGAACATGTCGACACACGCGTGTTCATCGCCCGCAATCGGCTCGACACGATGGAGCACCGCATGAAGCGGGGTCGAGAGGACTTCGATCCGTTCATCGAGGATGTCCTCACGATCGAGCACGACATCATCTCCAAACACCGCGAGGTGGCCGATGTCGTCATCACCCGCGACTACGACGTCGAGTTCCCGAGAGGCTGACCGAAGTGCCCATCGCCGTCCCCCGGGTCTATCGCGGTTTCCACGACGCGTGGGAGCACCACGAAGCCGACTACATCGCTTCCTACGGCAACGGGGATACCTCCTTCGTTCCGAACCTTCTCCCCGAGACCGCCATCGGCTTGTCGGCCGACGCCGTGGTGACGATCTTGAAGGGTCGCCTCGGCGACCGGGTCGACCTGGCCCTGGCGAGGGAAACCACCGATCCAGAGGTCCCCGCCGCCGACCTCCCCGCCGAAATCGCCTCCCCGGTGGCCGGCTGGGACAACGGCCACTGGCTCAAGACGAGCAACATGGTCGGCATCAACGTCCGCACCGTCCAGACATTCTGGAGCGTTGTGAAGTATCTCCTCACCGTCCCGGACGCCATCGACTCAGTGCACCTGCTTCCGATCTGGGAGCCGGGCGTCGTAGACAGCCTGTACGGCATGGCCTCGTGGCGGCTCAACAGCGAGTTCTACGATGCCGAACTCGCCGCCGTTGTGCCTCATCTCGATTCGGCCGAAGCCCAGTTGCGGGCCGTCATCAACCTCATTCATGCCACCGGTCGCACCGTCGGGATGGATGTGATCCCCCACACCGACCGCTACTCGGAGATGTCGATGGCCCAGCCGCACTTCTTCGAGTGGCTGCAGCGCCAGGATGTCCGGATCGTCGATCACTCAGAGAACCTCCACCTCGAGGTGGAACGGGAGATCATGCGCTGGCTCGAAGAGGTCGGACCGGCCACACTGGACGCCAAATACCCGACGGATCCGGCCGAGTTCTTCGGGGAGGGCTACGAAGAAGTGGACCGGCTCCGGATCCTGTTCGGTTCACCCAGCGACCGGATCGGGCGCCACAGCCGCCGGGGTGATCTCGTGGCCCACCTCGCCTCCTACGGGCTGGAGCCGGTGCCCGCCACGATGGGCACCCCGTTTCGCGGCGTGGAAGCCGATACCCGCAATCAGGGGCTGGTGGTCGACGACGACGGCAACACGTGGCGGGACTATGTCATCGCCAAGGCAGGCCCGTTCTCCCGCGTGTTCAATCCGCTTTCCCGGTACAAGCTCTACGGCCGGAAAGACAACAACCGTCACTGGGAAATCGACTTCGACCGCCCCCGGCCCGAGGTCTTCAGCTATGTGGCCGGCCACTATGCGGAAGTACAGGCCAGGTTTGGCTTCGACTTCATGCGCGGCGACATGTCACATGTTCAGATGCGGCCGACCGGCGTTCCGGGCCGGCTCGACCAGTACTACGACATCCTCGGGGCGATCAAGAACCAGATTCGAGAGGGCAACGGCGTTCCCTTTTTCGGCTACTTCGCCGAGACGTTCCTCCCGCCCCGCGATGTGTTCGGCTTCGGTGAGGAAGTCGATCACCTCGAGGCCGCCGACGCCGACGTGACCCAGGGCGATCTGCAATCGAACGCCATCGGCAGCCCCGAGTTCATGGTGCAACTCCGCCAGTACCTCGACATCGCCTCCACCCGGGCGGTCGTACCCGCCTTCACCGTCATCACGCCCGACAAGGACGACCCGCGCTTCGACGACCTCTACCAACGAGGCAACGTAGTGAGAGCATTCATCGGACTCTTCCTCACCGACGTTCCCTCCTACGTGTCGCTCGGGCACGAGATTCGTGATGTCCATCTGACCCCCTGGCCGAATGAGCACTACACGAAGCTCTTTGTGTTCCACGAGCACGGCGAGGACAACGTCTATCCCTCAAAGGCACGCCGTGGGGCACGGTATCTGTGGGGCAAGAACGGATCCCTGTTTGGAGCCATGACTCGCCTCCGGCTGTTTGCCGATTCGATCTACCCGGCGATCCGGTCCCGGCCCATCCGCTGGCTGTTGCCGCCCGACCCCCGCGCCTATCGGTCAGAAATCGCCTGGACGCAGTGGGCGGACCCCGACTACGTGTTTGTTGCGAATCTCAATACCGACGAACCCGTGGGCTACTTCGCCATTCCCACCATCCCCGACACCCCGCCGGGGACCACACTCGAGCTCACGTTCTCTACCGAGAACGACATCTCGGACGAGAACCGCCAACCCCCCTGGAACGGCAAGCACTTCCGAATCGAGAGCCTCGAGCCGGAAGAGGCCAGGGTCTACCGGATCGTGCGGCCCGAGTAGGAGGAACGCCGGGGTTCGCTGCCTGGCGAAAAAGAGCGGCCACCTTCGCGTGGGTGAAGGGGCCCGTCGACTTCTCTTGGGATGGCGTTGCGTGACCATCACGCGCCCCGTTGCACGGCTCTCGGCAGGGCTTTTCGTCGCCGCGCAGTTGGTGGGGACGTCCCTCCCCGAAGCAACCCCGGGGT
>SHLN01000321.1 GCA_004283105.1 Acidimicrobiia bacterium | reverse complement strand
GGGCGGCTGGGATGGCGAGTACTTCGTCATCGCCGGTGACCAGAACTCCGATCCGTTCGACGGTGACAGCATCCCGGGATCCGCTCAGCTCCTGCTGGACGATGCGCGGGTGAACACGTCGGTGACACCGTCGAGCCTGGGAGCGGTCGAGCAGGACGGCCTGCAAGGTGGGATCAACGAGAGCCATCTCAGTGATCCGGCCTACGACACGGCCGACTTCAACGACAATCCGGCTCCCGGCAACTTGCGGGCCGACTATGTGCTGCCGAGCGTGAACCTGGACATCGCCGACGCCGGGGTCTTCTGGCCCGAGGCGTCCGATCCGCTGTTCCCGCTCGTGGGCACGTTCCCGTTCCCGAGCTCGGATCACCGGCTCGTATGGGTGGACGTCGAGCCGGGCAGCACCGCGCTGCCACCGGCCTCCCCACCGCCGGTCGTCCTGACCGGCGAGATCGACGGGGCGCCGTATCGCATCGTGGTGCCGGGGTCGATGGACCTGTGGAACGGCGGGTTGATCACGTATGCCCACGGGTTCGTCGATGCCCTCGACCATCCCTCCGAGGGGACCGATCGAGGCGCCCCCGAGGCAGCCCCCGGCGGAGCAGCCACTGAGATGGCTCTCGTCGGCATGGGGTACGCGGTGGCCGGATCCCAGTACAAGACGGACGGGTGGGCGGTCGAGGACGGGATCGTCGACACCGAGGCACTCACGAAGTACTTCGCTGAGAACATCGCCGTACCCGACCGGTCGATCCTGTGGGGATTCTCGATGGGATCGGTCGTAGCCGCCTCCCTGGCGGAGACCAGTGATCTGTACGACGGGGTGATCCCGGCGTGCTTCGTCGGAGCGGGAGCACCTCGCGCCTTCGATGGGGGTATGGCGCTCACCATCGCGTACGATGCCGCCTTCGGGTTCCCGGCGGCGTGGGGAACGCCCGGCGACGTGCGCGACGACCTCGACTTCGACACCGAGGTTCTGCCGGTGCTCGGTTCGCAGGTGTTCGCCAATCCGCTCGATCCGACGGAGGGGTTGAACCTCGCCAATGCCGGTCTGTTCACGTTCATCCAGATGGTGAGCGGTCTCCCGGCCGAGGACTATTGGTCGGACTGGCTCTTCACCGACATGTACTTCTCCACCGAGGGGCGGGCAGAACTGGAACGCCGGGCCGGCGGAGCGCCAGCCGGCAACGTCGGCCATGTGTATTCGGTTTCGGCTGCGGATCGTGCCGTGCTGGCGGGTCTCGGTCTCGACGACGCGGCGGTCGATGGACTGCTCGCCAAGATGAACGCGACGACGTACACACCGGACCCGGCCGCCCGGGCCTATCTGGAAGCCAACGCCACATACACGGGAGCGCTGACACGACCGGTTCTGACGATCCATACGACCATTGACGGGCTCGTCCTGGTCGAACATGAGTCGGCCTACGAGGCGACGGTCGACGCGGCCGGAGCGAGCGATTGGCTCGTACAGACGTATACCGACACGTATCCCGACGGACGGACGTCCGGCCACTGCACCTTCACGCCCGACCAGCTTGGGGCGGCGATCGGTGGCATGGAGTACTGGCTGGCGACCGGTACGGCACCGGGGCCCGACATGTTCCCGGAGGCAGCCGGCTTCGTCCCCGGCTTTGCACCGGACCCGTGGCCCCAGCCGCCGGCCTGAGCTAACCGACCCGACGTACCGAATCAGCCGCCCG
>SHLN01000175.1 GCA_004283105.1 Acidimicrobiia bacterium | reverse complement strand
CCGGCCGGAGGCCGGTAGGCTGTCCCCCATGGATCTCTACGCACGTGTCAACATCCTTGATGGGCGAGCCGTGCGACTGCCCCGGGGGGATGTCGCCACGGCCATTTCGCTGGAAGCCAATCCCGTTGCCCGGGCGCAGGGCTGGGTCGAGAAGGGGGCCGACAAACTCCTCATCATCGACCTCGACGCAGCCGCGTTCGGCAATTACGGCAATCGCCCGCTCGTGCGACAGATCATCGATTCGGTTGATGTTCCCGTCGTCGTCGGTGGCGGCGTACGCTCGGCCCGCGAGGTCGAAGAACTGCTGGGGGCCGGAGCCTGGCGTGTCACGATGGGCACGGTGGCGCTCGTCGACCAGGTTCTGTTCTGGGATCTGTGCCGTGAGCACCCCGGCCAGATCCTCGTGAGCCTCGACGTCAAAAAGGACGAGGAGCTCGTCATGCGCGGCTGGACCGAGCACAGCGGAACGTTCCTGGAAGAAGCGCTCGTCGAGCTCTCCTCTGCCGGAGCAGGCGGGTTCATGATCGCCGAGGCGGGCCGGGACGCCCTCCACGAGCCACCCAATCATGCCGCCCTCGCCCTCGCCCTCCAGACCAGCCTCCCGGAAGAAGAAGTGGTGGCCGCCGGCGGTGTGCGAAACCTCGCCGACCTCGAGGACCTGTGTGAGCTCGATGCCGACGGCTCCAGGCTGAGCGGCGTCGTCGTGGGTCGCGAGATAACCGAGGGCCGATTCACCTTTGAGGACGCCAAGGCCGTCGTGGCGGCCAACAGCTAGCCACGTTCAGGTGAGTCGCTCCTCCTCGGCGTAGGGAAGCACTTCGATCAGGTCTCCGGATTCGAGCCGGAGCTGGATTTCCCTCCAATACGGAACGGCAAAGAGATCGGCGTGCTCGCGCTCGAACACCTCGCGCAGCAGTTTTGGCATCCCCAGGTAGGACCGGAATTCCTCCGGGAACAGATCGTCGGGGCCGACCCCGAACAGCGGAATCTCGGCCATCTCGTCGCCCTCGGCCGGCTCGGGGAGCTCGCGAAACACGCATTCCTCCAACCGCATAAGTTCGTCGTAGTCATAGAAGACGACCCGGCCGTGGCGGGTGAGGCCGAAGTTCTTCAGGAGCAGATCGCCCGGAAACACGTTGCTGGCCGCCAGGTCCTTGATGGCGCGCCCGTAGTCGACGACGGCCGGGGTGGCCTCCTCAACGGAGACCGACCGTACATGGACGTCGAGCGGGGTGACCCGCCGCTCGATGTAGGCGTGATCGATGACCACCGTGTCGCCCGCTACCCGCACCGTGTTGGCGCACTCCGTTGTGAGACCTTCCAGCAGGTCATCGGCAAAGTGTCGCCGCTCCAGCTGGAGATGTTCGAACGAGTGGGCGTCGATCAGCCGACCCGCTCGGTCGTGCTTGAACACGAGGTCGTATTTCTCCTTGACCGAGCGTGGTGTCGTTTTCTTTGGCGCCCCGAATCGGTCGCGCAGCATCTTGAACACGAGATCGAGATCCGGCATCGTGAAGACCACCATGACCAGTCCCCTCGCGCCCGGGGCATATTCGAATCTGGCGTCGGTGGTGGCGAGGTGCTCGAGTATCTCGCGAAATAGTTCGGTCTTGGCGTGCTTATGGAACCCGATCGAGCTGTACAACTCGGAGGGACGCTTCCTCGGCATGAGCGTGCGAAGGAACCTCACCAGCTCAAAGGGTCGCTCGGCGGCGACATGGAAGTGGGAACGGGTGAAGCTGAAGAGGATGCTCACCGCCTCTTCGTCGAGCAGAACCGCATCGACCACCACCGCGCCGTCTCGATTGCGCAGGGCCAGCACGAACGGAATGAGCCGGACGCCGCGATAGAGGCGACCCACCAGGTAGGCACCCTGCTCGCGGTAGAAGACGGCGCTCACGACCTCGGCCCGCTCGATCAGTCCCGGCTCCCCGAACTCCTCGAAGAGGGCTTCGATTTCGCCGCCCACTCGCCGGGCGTCGCGCCGAATGTCCTCATAGAGGACGCCGAAGCGAAAATCGGTGAGGACCGCCTCGACGAGCCGTTCGGCCGACGCCGCCCGGTCGTATCGGTAATACAGATCGCGCTGGGGACGGGTGGGCGGCTTGAGGAAGTCGGTTGAAACGAACTCGACCTGGGGGTCGACGCCGGTTGTGACGAAGACGAGCCGGGTCACAGAGTTATAGAAGGTCTCGCCGATCTCCCATACATCGCGGTCTGCCAGCCGGGTTGAGTAGGACGCCTTGATGGCAGCCCAGAGCTCCCGATTGTCGATGTCGGATCCGAGCAGATCGCCGAGCCGACCGCGGGCCTCTCCGGCCATCGCCGGGTACAGCTCGAGACGCTCGACGGCGTCGGCGTGGGCACCTGCCCAGTCGCGCTCTTCGAAGCGGGCCTGTGATCGAGCAGTGTTCTCAGCAAACCGGCGGGTGTACTCGACGAAGCAGTCCCGAATGAGATCGGCCGCTTCTTCGACCAGCCCGGGTTCTACGTGCATGCCTACATTGTCGTCTCGCCCGGCGAGACTCGGAAACCGCCCGGCTAGCTGTTCGTGTCGGTCTCGGCGATGAGGGCGAGCGCCCGGGTGATGAGCGCCTGCGCCTCCTCGACCTGAGCGGCATATCGAGCAAGGTCTCCTGCCCGAAGGGCGGCGTCGGCCGCCTCGAAAGCGGTTTCGGCCTGTTGGAGGAGTTCGGCCACGGTTCCGTCCACCTGGATCGGATCGTCTGGACCGGTGCCCGGATCGCTCGTTTCGGTTCCGAAGACGACATCAATCGCCTCGTTGAGAGTGGGGCGCATGATGATCCGGTCCTCGAACACGACGACAACCCGCTTCAGCTCGGGAAGGGCGTTCTGAGCCGTTCCCTGGAGATAGACCGGTTGCACGTAGACGACCGATTCCTCGACGGGGACCACAAGCATGTTGCCCTGGACTATCTCGGAACCCTGCTGGCCGAGGAGGGTGAACTCACCCGAAATGGTGGTGTTCTGATTGATGCGACCGCCCACCTGGTTGGGGCCGTCGGGCGGATTCCCCTGCGGGAACTGATACTGGATCATCTCCCCGTACACATCCGGATCGCTCTTTGCTACGAGGAATCCGACCATGTTCGGCGTGGAGCGCGGAGTGAACGGCTGGAGAATCAGGAACGAGGGTGCTTCCTCATCCGGCAGCGTCATGAGCAGGTAGTAGGGAAGCATCGGCCGGGTGCCGGTACCGGTCCCGGCCCGCAACGTCTCTATGTCGAGAACGGCATTGACCGAGGATGGGTCCCTGGCGATCTGCCACAGATCGCCTTCATTGAAGAACACCTGAGGCGAGGTCACGTGATAGGCGGTGTACATGTCGGACTGGACCCTGAACAGGTCTTCGGGATACCGCAGGTTGTCGCGCAACGAATCGGGAATCAACGAGGCGTCCGAGAACAGCTCCGGGAACACCTTGGCGTAGGTGGCAATGACCGGATCGTCCGGGTCGACGACGTAGAACGACATCGTCCCGTTGTAGGCATCGATCACCGCCTTCACCGAGTTCCGGACGTAGTTGAATCCGTCCGGCAGCGAGTGGGCGGTGTTGCTGAGCCGGGACGTTCCACCGTACTCATCGCGGGGGAATGCCGGCGATGCGTAGGGATACCGGTCGGTCGTGGTGTAGAGATCCACCACCCAGACGAGGCCGCCGTCCTGGAACACCAGGTACGGGTCGGAATCCTGCGACAGGAACGGGGCAGCCTTCTCGACGCGATCTGAGATATTCCGGAAGAGCAGCGCCTTGCTGTCACCGGTAATCCGGTTTGAGATGAGCGTGTTGAAGTCGTTGAAGCGCAACGCGAGGGCCGCCCGCCGGAAGATGCTTCCGACCGCCACTCCCCCTTCGCCGTCGTAGTTGTTGTAGCTCACCTCGCCCGTCTCGGTGAGGGCGTCGACCTCGTCTTCCTTGGTCCCGACGAACACGAATTCGCTCGCCCCCGGAACTTCACCAAAGTAGATACGCGGCTGGGTGAGCTGGAGCGACTCGGTCTCCACCTTCGGCGGAATGTCATTGACGAGGAACTCGGGCTGACCTTCGGGCGACACCGCGTTTGAGGGGCTCAACACCGCCCCGAACCCGTGCGTGAACACGAGGTGATCGTTCACCCACGTACTCTCGGCTACGTTGTCGACCTCGATCTCACGGGCGGCCAGGCCGACCTGCGTCAGAGCTCCGTCGATGCGATAGCGGTCCACATCGACGTCGTCGAACTGGTAGTAGGGGCGGAGCTGTTCGAGCTGGCTGTAGGTGGACTTGAGCACACCGGGATCCCACAGCCGCACGTTGTCGATCGTGGCCCGATTGGCCTCGATGTCGTCGACCCCGAGGGCGGGCGAGGCGGCGAAATCGGTAACGGAGATGTCGCTAAGGTCGTAGGCATCCCGTGTGGCGTCGATGTTCCGCTGGATGTACTGGGATTCCCGCAGGATCTCGTTCGGCTCAACCGACAGCCGCTGCACGGCGGCGGGAATGATGCCTCCGACGATCACGGAAGTAACGAGCCAGAGGCCACCGGCCACCAGAGGGAGCGTCCATCCCCGGAATCGGATGTTCACCAGCATGAGGATGGCGGCGACGAGCGAGATGCCGACGAGCAACTGCAGTGCCGGCCTCTGAGCAACGATGTCGGTGTAGGTGGCACCGAACGCCGCACCACGGGTCGAGTAGAGCAGCTCGTAGCGGTCGAGCCAGTAGCCAATCGCCTTGAAGATGGCGAGGCCGGCAAAGAGAATCGAGAGGTGCAGTTTGACGGCCGAACTCACCCGCTGGACATTCTGCTGAATCTGAATCCCGCCGTTCAGGTAGTGCAGCACGGCGACCAGCAGCGTCGTCCAGATGAGGAGCTGGAATCCCCAGGCGAATAGGTCGCGATAGAAAGGCACGTTGAACACGAAGAACCCGATGTCCTTGCCGAAGACAGGGTCGGTCGTCCCGAAGTCGCTCCGGTTGAGAAAGAGAAGCGCCCGCTCCCAGGCGTTCCCGGCCGTCAGCCCGATGAGGAATCCAAAGACCCCCGCCGCCGCCAGCAGGATCCGGCCTCCGTAGATCTCCGCCCAACCCTGGAATCGGGCGATCAACTCATCGGACTGGCCGAGGGCAAAGATGGCGCGACGCGGCGACAGCCGGTCGGCGAGGCGCAGGTTCACGTAGATGACCAGGAAGGCGATCACCGTCGCGATGATCACCAGGAAGATACGGGTGAACACGAGCGTGCGCCAGACACCGGCGAAGTCGAGCGAGCTGAACCAGAGATAGTCGGTCCAGGCGACGGCCGCCCCGCGAGCAGTCAGGGCGGTCACCAACAGGATGACAGCAGCGAGACGGAGAATATTGCGCCCTCGTCCCGGTTGACGGGGCGGACGTGGTGGTGGTGGCGGCGGGGTATCGCCGGGTTCGCGGTGAATCACAGCGGCATTCTATGGCAAGAGGCAACCCTACGGGTTGCCCGTCAATGGTCATCGGTCAACGGTCAACAGCCAGACCCCCCTCCCGTGAAGCGAAGCGGAGCGGGAGGGG
>SHLN01000174.1 GCA_004283105.1 Acidimicrobiia bacterium | reverse complement strand
TGCTGCCACGTGCCCGGTGCCGCGTTCGCCCCGGGGCGCGCCTCGTTGTTGGGAACCGTCGCTAGCCTCGCCGCCATGGAAACCTTCACCGACCTCATCGACGAGCTTCCCCCGGAAGTCGTCGAAGATCTGCCGCCCGGCATCATCGATCAGATTCGCAACGAAGGCCTCGAGACCCTGCCGGACGAGATCATTGACCGGCTGCCCGACTCGGTCGTCGACCGCATCCCGAGCGAGTTCCTCGACGTGGCGAGCAGCAACCCGGTGTTCACGGCCCTTCTCGTCATCGTCGGCCTCCTCGCCATCGTCGGCTTCTTCTACGGAGTCGCCAAGAGCGCGTTCAAAGCCGCGTTCTTCTTCGGCGTCATCGCGGCGGGCTCGTGGTATTGGTTCTTCAACGCCTAGGCCTGCGGCCTAGGCGTTGTCACCGGTCACCGGTCGCCGGTCACCGGCCACCGGGCGAACCGCCCACCGGGTAGTTGAGACCGCTCTGGGCAGCAACCAGCAGCTAGGAACCAGGAACTAGCAACCAGCAATCAGCAACTAGGAACGAGCTATTTCCACTCCCCCCGGGCAACCATCAGCTGCTTCAGCAGATCCGGCCGATCGGTGATGAGGGCGTGGACTCCGATATCGAGTAGGCGAGCCATGTGGTCGGGGTCGTTGACCGTCCAGACATGGACCTGCCGGCCCGATGCTGCCGCCGCTTGCACGAGCTTTCGATCCGGCAGGGCGACGAAGGCGAAGTCCTCGGGGATCTGAAGGGCATCGGCCTTCGTCTTCAGCGTTCGACCGAACCTGGCCGCCGTCCAGAGAGCGAGCGTCTCGGCCGGGCCAGACGAGGTGGCGACCCGCCCTTCAGAGGCCTTGCGGAATCGGGCGAGCCGGGCATCGGAGAAGGCACCGACAATCACCTGGTCTTCGAGACCACGGGAGCCGAGAAAGGCAGCCAGGTCCGCTTCGAACCCCGGCTCCTTCAGGTCGAGGACCAGGCGTATGGAGGGGAAGGCGTCGAATACGTCGCCGAGCGTCGGAATACCCACCCCGGTTCCCCGGCGCGGGTATCCCTCGTGGGGGGCGAAGTGATAGGCGGCGTCCAGTTCGCCCAATTCCGCGGCGGTTCTCGACGACACGGCGCCCGAGCCGTTCGTGGTGCGATCCAGCGTGTCGTCGTGGAAGACCATGAGAACGCCATCGCTCGACCGGTGCAGATCCGTCTCGAGGTAGCGGTAGCCAAGGTCGACGGCTCCCTGGAACGCCTCCATCGTGTTCTCGGGCCACAGCAGTCGGCTGCCGCGGTGAGCCACCGCATACGGAGTCGGGTCGGAGAAGAACGGGCGCATGCGGGCACACTACCGGGCGATACCGGCCCCCACCCCGAACGCAGCCACTCCAAGCACGAGCATCCCGGCCACCCACCAGGTGGTCTGGACGGCCCGCCGCCGGCTCCCGGTTCCGAGAATGAACACCCCCTCGACCATCCAGCTGGAAAACGTCGTGAACGAGCCGAGAAAGCCGCCACCGACCAGCCGGAGAGTCGTGTTGGAAGGATCGGCGCCGATCAGCAGGCCGAGGGCGAAGGAACCGACGAGGTTCACCACCGCCGTTCCCCACGGGACCCCCCGGTCGAACCGCCGCTCGAAGCCCGCCATCAGGCCGTAGCGGCCGACCGCCCCGAGTGCCGAGGTTGCTGCTACCCCCAGCCAGATCATCGAACCGCCCGTCCAATCCTGATCCCGGCGACGGCCGCCAGAGCACCACCGACAACCGAAGCCAGGCCATAGGAGGCAAGGATCCCCCACGCCCCCGTATCGACGGCGTCCCATAGCTCTCCCGCCATCGTCGAGAACGTGGTGAGCGATCCCAGCAGGCCGACGGCTACCCCGGCGATGACTGCAGCCGGCCAATGCCGGCGTCCATACATCACAACCAGTCCGAGAACGAAGCAGCCGAAGATGTTGACGAGCAACGTCGGCCATGGCCAATGGCTCGAGATCTCGGCGAGGGCAGTGCGGATGAGGCCGCCCGCGGCACCCCCGATGGCAACCGCCAGCAGGGGCCGGACGCGAAAGAGAGAGCCTCGAAAGGCTCTCTCCTCGATAGTGAAGGGCTGTTGGCTAGGCGCCGCCCGAACCTTCGGTTGTGTCGTCGTCGCCGTCGAACTTGTCTTTGACGTTGTCGACGACGTCTTCGGCCTTGTCCTTGACGGCGTCGAACGCGTCTCCGGCTACATCGCCGGCCTTTTCGGCTACATCGCCGATCGTCTCACCCACATCGCCGGCTACGTCCTTGGCCTTGCCAAACCAGCCCTTGATGGTGTCCATGAGTCCCATTGGTTTTCTCCTATCGGGGTCCAGCCGCTAGTTTGCCACCTCTTTGGCTCCGGCCAAACTCAACCTTGTGCTCCGCCGGTGAAATTCCACTCCGACAGGTGCACGGTGGGAGCCGAGGTCATCCCCGGCCCGGCCTCGCTATCGGCCATACGGGCATCGTTTCCGACCCCGAGAACCCTCCCCGACGAGAGCCCCTCTACGAACGATTGGGTGAAGCGGAGATTGGAAACAGCTCCGGCGATCTCCCCGTTCTCGATGAGAAATGTGCCGTTGCGGGTAAGGCCGGTTACCACCTGCGTGCGGGGGTCGAGGATGCGGCAGTAGTTGAACGTCGTAACGAGCAGGCCTCGTTGCACGGACGCGATCATGTCGGTCGGGTCGGCGGTACCGGGCCGAAAATGCAGGTTGGTGGGGAAGGCACCGAACGAGTCACCTCCCGGGATGGCATGGCCCGTTGAGTCGGTCCCGACTCGCTTGGCGGTCCGGCGATCGTGCGCGAGAGCCTCGGAAACCCCGGCTCCCACCATGGTGATCCTCCGTTTGGGGGTGCCATCGACGTCGAACGGCAGACCGACCGCAAGGTCATCGGCGTAGTCGTCCTCGATGGTCACGGCCGGGTCGAACTGCTGCTCACCGAGCTCGGCGAAACTCTGACCCTCCTGGTGGGCCTTGGCGTTCCATCCGTAGGCGGCCAGAAAGAACATGATGGTGGAAACGCACTCGGGGCTGAGAACGACCTCATAGGCGCCCGGTTCGAGGTCCAGGGTCCCGGCCGAGTCGCGGGCGGTAGCGGCTGCCCTCGCCCCGAGCGCGGCGCCGTCGACCGCCGAGACACTGGCTCCTGTGGCGTGGGCAGATCCGGCCGAGGTCCCGGTCTGGTGGATCCCGTCCAGGGTGGCCCGGCTGTGGTGAGTGATGAGGCGTTGCCCGGCCGAGTTGGCAAAGGCCGTCGGCCCGCCCTGGGTGTCGAAGTAGCCGGCCCCCAGCAGACCGCCCCCGGCCTTGATGAAGGCTTCGACTTCGGCGGCGCGCAGGTTGGGATCCGCGGTGGCGGTGGCTTCGTCGAAGCGAGCCGGTGCCACCAGCGCAGCCGGTTCCGCCAGGCCGGGCCAATCTTTGTCGGTCGGACGCAGGCGGGCGGCGTGAATCGCTTCCTCGACGAGGGCCGCCAGGCCGGCATCGTCCGACCGACTGGTAGTCGCGGAGGCGACCCGGTCATTGACGGCCACCTTGAGCATGACCTCGAGACCGCGCTCGCCCACGTTCTGGTGGATGAATGAATTGGCGAAGCGGGTGAGCGCGTGTTCGGTTCCGTCCACCGCCACCTGTGCCTCGGCCCGGTCCCCGACGAGCTCGATCACGCGGTCGGCGACCTCCTGGACGTTCATCCCTTCACCCCCACCCGCACGTCGCGGAACCGGGCCGGCGGGGCCGGATGCCCGGTATGGCCGGCCTGCATCGGCTGGCCCTTGCCACAGTTGGGAATCCCCCAGTAGACCCGCTCCTCCTCACCAGCCACCATGTCGAGCGAGCCCCAGAACTGCGGGCTGATGCCGGTGTAGGTCGGGTTGCGAACCATGCGGCCCAGTTTGCCGTCCTTGACCTCCCATCCGGCCTCGCAGCCGAACTGGAAGTTGAGCCGCTTGTCGTCGATCGACCAGGAGCGGTTGGTGGCCATGTAGACACCATCGCTGGTCTCCGAGATGATCTCCTCGAGCGATGAGTCGCCCGGCAGCATGCCGACGTTGGTCATCCGCACCATCGGAAGCCGGTTGTAACCGTCGCCTCGAACCATCCCGCCGGGCGGGAGACCGGCGATGGCGGCCGAATCGCGGCCCGACAACACCCCCACCCAGATGCCGTCTTTCACGATGTCGACCGGCTGGGCGGGCGTTCCCTCATCGTCGTATCCAAACGTGGCGAGGGAACCGGGGAGGGTTGCATCGGCGGTGATGTTCATGAGCGGTGAGCCAAACTGCAGCGTCCCGAGCTTGTCCAGCTCGAGCCACGAGGTGCCGGCGAAGGCGGCTTCCCACCCGAGGATGCGGTCGAGCTCGGTGGCGTGACCAACCGACTCGTGGATCTGAAGGGCGAGCTGGCTGGACTCGAGGATGAGATCGAGGGTGCCGCTCGGGCACTCGGGCGCAGTGAGCAGCGCCACCGCCTCCTCGGCGACCCGTCCGGCGTTGGCAGCGAGGTCGAACCGGCGGATGACCTCATAGCCACCGGTCTCGAACTGTCCGAAGCTCTGCGGATAGGAGCGCCGCTGTGTCTCGGACTCACCGATGGCGGTAGCCGCCATCTCTCCGCCTGCCTCGACGAGATGCTGGGAGATCCGATGGCCCTGGCTCGACACGAAGTACTTCTCTGTGTCCCAGAACCGCATGCTTGCCTGGGCGAGGCCGATGCCCTCCACTTGACTCATCGTCCTCGTGACGGCGACCAGCAGATCGGCCTTCTCCGACAGGGCGACATCGAAGGGTGCTTCCGCGAAGGGAGTCTCGTAGTGGTCGGTGACGACCGGGACGTCGAGGAGTCGCAGTGGTTCACCCGCCGCCAGTCCCGAGGCGAGGGCGATCGCAGCCGCCTGCGCTCCGGCCGCCCGGGCCGATTTCTCGGTGAGATCGGGCGTGGCGTAGAAGCCCCAGGAGGATCCGATGAGTGCTCGCACGCCGATCCCGGCGCTCTCGTCGTAATCGAGTCCTTCGATGTTCTCGTTCAGGCAGCTCAGGCCCTGCTGACGGACCACCATGGCCCTGGCGTCGGCATAGGAAGCTCCGGCCGCCAATGCTCCCTCAACCGCCGCCTGTGCGTAATCAAACATGTCGGCGAACTCTATCGGACCGACACCGGCTGCAAGTCGCCGTCCTCTGGAAAGCCACCGTTTCGCAGGCACCGGGAGGTACCGTGCGCGGGTGAGCAACCCTCTGACCGAAGCCCGCAAGTCGCTCGCCACCGACGGTGGCGCCCTCCGGTGCGTCATTCCCCGCACTCGCCCGGCCCTCTCCGCCATCAAACCGGTGGCGGCGCCCCCGAGCCGGCGCAAGGAGACGGTGGCAGCAGGGCGCTGACTCAGTAGGCCCCCGGCCCCCGGCCCCCGGCCACCGGCTCAGAGCGGGCAACGGGCACCGGGCTCACAGCTCACAGCTCACAGCTCACAGCTAGCTAGCATCTCGGGCCATGGCAACACGCACGGTCACGGTGTTTGGATCATCACTCGG
>SHLN01000173.1 GCA_004283105.1 Acidimicrobiia bacterium | reverse complement strand
GGCAAGTTGACCTCGGTTGTGCTCCAACGGATGGAGCTGGGGGAACCCGACGAGTCCGGGCGCCGATCGCCAGTGCCCCTGGAGGGGGACACGTTCGAGACAGATGTGTCGCTGGCCATCGTCGCCATCGGTAACGCTCCCAACCCTCTCCTCACCAACGCCTCCCCGGACCTCGAGGTTGGCCGCCGGGGAACCCTGGTTGTCGACGACGGCGGGGCAACGAACAAGACCGGGGTGTACGCCGGAGGCGACATCGTCACCGGCGGAGCAACAGTGATCCTGGCGATGGGGGCCGGGAGAAGGGCGGCAGCCGCCATCAACGAATACCTGGTCGGTGCCTGACTCCCAACGCATCGGGCGCGGTACATTTGCGCATCGTGTCGACCCATGAGCCCCAGGACCGCATCGACCGACTGCGGCGCAGCGTCGAGTCAGGGCAGTACGAGGTGGACGCCCTTGCCGTGGCCGACGCCATCTTGCGTGTCCATGGCGTGGAACCGACCCCGCCTAGCCTCGCGCCCGTGAACCGCACACTCGCTCGCGTCACCGACGTCGCTCGGGGATTCCTCATGGGGTCCGCCGATGTCGTTCCCGGTGTGTCGGGCGGCACGGTGGCTCTGGTGCTCGGCATCTACCCCCGGCTGGTCTCCAACATCCGGCTCGGTTCCCACGCCCTCGGGCGCCTGCTCCGCGGTGACGGGTCCGGATTCGTCTCGCGGTTCAAGTCCGTCGAATGGCCGTTCCTGCTGTCGGTGCTGGCCGGCATCGCCCTCGCCATCGTCACCCTGGCGTCGGTGATCGGAGCGTTGCGCGATGACTATCCGCTGGAGACCGCCGGGCTGTTCTTCGGTCTCGTCGCCGCCTCCATCTACGTGGCCTGGCGTCTCATCGACCGCCCCGGTGTCCGCGAGGCGGCAGCCGTCGTCGTCGCTGCCGTGGTCGTGTTCCTGGTGCTCGGCATCCAGTCCGGGCCCATCACGGAACCGTCGCTGCTCGTGGTGTTCGCCGCCGGAGCCGTTGCCATCTGCGCCATGATCCTGCCCGGCGTGTCGGGTGCGTTCATCCTCCTGGCCATCGGCATGTACGACGACGTGATCGATGCCATCCGTGACCGTGAGCTGGCCGTGATCGTGGTCTTCGGCGTCGGTGCCGTCGTCGGTCTCGCCCTGTTCTCGTCGATCCTGCATTGGCTTCTCGAGCACCACCACGACATCGTGATGGCCGGTCTTGTGGGGCTCATGGTGGGGTCATTGCGAGTTCTGTGGCCGTGGCCGGATGGCACGGAGTCGGCGACCCTGGCCGCGCCTACGGACCCGATCCTGACGCCGATCGTGCTGGGGATCGTCGGTGTGGGCGCGGTGTTGATGCTTGCCCGCGTCGCCAAATCCCGATGAGGGCCGTCGTCCAGAGGGTGACCCGGGCTGCGGTCACGGTTGACGGGGCCACGGTGGGGGAGATCGAGCAGGGGCTGATGGTGCTGGTGGGAGTCGGTCACGACGACGGGCCAGCCGACGCCGAGGCGCTGGCGGGCAAACTCGCCGGACTCCGAGTGTTCGCGGACCCCGAGGGCAGGATGAACCTGGCGGTCGACGATGTCGGTGGCGCCGTCCTCGTCGTCAGTCAGTTCACGCTGCTGGGTGACGTGCGACGTGGCAAGCGGCCGTCGTTCACCGACGCTGCTCCGCCCGACCACGCCGAACCACTCGTCGATGAAGTGGTGGCGTGTCTCCAGGGTGCCGGGATCGAAGTCGCCAACGGCACATTCGGGGCTCGCATGGAAGTGTCGCTTGTCAACGACGGCCCCGTCACCCTCGTCGTCGAGACCCGGAACGGGAAGGTCGTCTGACTCAGGAGTCGTGAGTCTCGAGGAACTCGTAGACCTCGGCCAGGTCCACCCCCGGGATGGTCTCCACCGGCATCGCGGCGAGGACGTGGCTGTTCGGCCGCACCGACGGCCACGTCAATCCGTCCCAACGCTTGGAGACCTCGTCGTCGGGGCGGCGACAGCAGGTCGGCGCTGGACAGCCCGACACCGTGTGGCGTTTGGTGTCGCGGCCCCGGAAGAACTGTGCGTCGGCGAAGTCGGCTCCAGCGGTGATCGCAGCGACCCGGTTGTCCTCGACATGGGTCCCGCACCAGAACGTGCCGTCCGCCGTGTCGGTGTACTGATAGTGGATGTCGAACTTGTCGCGAGAGTGGAACGCCTGGCGAGTGCCCCATTTGCGACACAGCCGCATGCCCTCGATGGCGCCGTTGGCATCCTGGGGGAAGGGCACGTCGTTGTTCTCGTACGCCTTCCAGATGATGCCCGACTCGTCGGACCTCACGAAGTGCATCTTCAGGTCGAGGTGCTCGGTGGCGAGATTGGTGAGCCGGTGAGCGGCCATCTCGTAGGACACGTAGAACAGGTCGCGCAAGTCCTCCACCGAGATGTCACGATCCTTCTTCGCTTTCGCCAGGATCGGTACCGCGGCGACCTCAGGAATCAGCACCGCTCCGGCGAAGTAGTTCGCCTCGACGCGCTGTCGGAGGAACTCGTTGAAGTCGGCAGGGTCCTCGTGGCCGAGGGCGAAGTGGCCCAGTGTCTGGATCACCACCGAGCGGGCGCTGCGGGTGGTGAGGGAGTCACGTTGGGGCACGTAGATGCGCCGGTTACGCAGATCGGTCACTGAGCGAACCGACGACGGCACATCCCGCTCCCTGGCCACGGTGAATCCGAAGTGGGCGGCGAGCTGGTTGATGTCGCCCTCGGTGAGGGCATGGCTGCCCTGGTACCCGCTGGCAGCCACTGCATCGGCTGCGGCCTGCTCGATCTCGGCGAAGTAGTTGCCGCGGCGCTTCATCTCGGAGCGAAGCTCGGCGTTGGCCGCCCGGGCTCCCTCCCGCGTCGAGGTCGCTGCCAGCGTCCGCTCCCGGAGTGCCTCGTAGAGGCCGAGGACGTGTTCGAGTGCCGTGGCCGGCATGCGAGCCGTGGCCTTGAGGTGGGGGAGTCCGAGCTCTGCGTACAACGGCTCGTTCTGGGCTCGCTCGAGTGCAATCTCCATTTGGGCGCGGCGGGTAGGGGCCTCGGCCTCTAGCAAACTCGACACCGGAACCTCCAGAGTGTGAGCGATGTCGTTGAGCAACGCGATGCGGGGCTCCCGCTTGCCGTTCTCGAGGAGGGAGAGGTAGGAGGCCGGCTTGCCGACGAGCTGCCCCAGACCCTCCAATGTGAGCCCGCGTCGCTTGCGGTGATGGCGGACCTGTTGACCGATGATGAGAGAATCGAGTGAATTTGTCATGGTTAGTTCCTTGAAATCTCTCTCATTCTATAAGAACGTCGATTCTTATGTCGAGTTTCACGTGACAGCCGTCGCAAGCGCTGGCACGCTCCCACCCACGCCCTAGAGGAAGGACAGGCAATGGATGTGCAGATCAACGGACCGATGGAGGAGCGTTTCGACGAGATCCTGACGCCCGAGGCTGTGGCATTCGTCGCCGACCTCCACGACACGTTCAACGCCAGGCGCCGGGGACTGCTCAGCCTCCGTCACGACCGGGAACGTCGTCTCGATGAAGGCGGGGCGCTGGGGTTCCTGCCCGAGACCCGGGAGATCCGGTACTCGGACTGGAAAGTCGCACAGGCGCCGGCCGATCTCCAGAACCGTCGTGTCGAGATCACCGGGCCCGTCGAGCGCAAGATGATGATCAATGCGTTCAACTCGGGCGCCCAGGGGTTCATGGCCGACTTCGAGGACTCGAACTCGCCGACCTGGCACAACGTCATCCAGGGTCAGGTGAACCTGGCCGATGCGGTTCGGGGAACCATCGAGTTCACCTCACCCGACGGGAAGGAATCCCGCCTCGGTGACACGCCGGCCACCTTGCTGGTGAGGCCGCGCGGTTGGCACCTGGTGGATCGTCGACTCACCGTCGACAACTGCCCGATCTCGGCCAGCCTTCTCGACTTCGGCCTGTTCCTGTTCCACAACGGTCAGGCTCTCATCGACAAGGGATCCGGCCCGTACTTCTACCTGCCCAAGCTGGAGAGCCACCTCGAGGCTCGTCTCTGGAACGACGTGTTCGTCTACGCCCAGGACAAGCTCGGCATCCCGCAAGGGACCATCCGGGCGACGGTCCTCATCGAGACGATCACCGCGGCCTTCGAGATGGACGAGATCCTCTACGAGTTGCGCGATCACTCGGCGGGTCTCAACGCCGGCAGGTGGGACTACATCTTCTCGTTCATCAAGAAGTTCCGGAACCGCCCGGACATGGTTCTCCCGGACCGGGCACAGATCAAGATGACCGTGCCCTTCATGAAGGCGTACACGGATCTGTTGATCCACACCGCCCACAAGCGGGGCGCCCATGCCATGGGTGGCATGTCGGCCTTCATCCCGAGCCGACGTGATGAGACGATCAACGACATCGCCATGGCCCAGGTCCACGAGGACAAGGAGCGGGAATCACGCGACGGCCACGACGGCACCTGGGTCGCTCACCCCGACCTCGTCCCGGTGGCGGCCGAAGCATTCGATGCGGTGCTCGGCGACAAGCCCAACCAGCTCGACAACCTCCGTGAGGACGTCGTTCGTACGGCCGAGTCGCTGCAAGACATCGACATCGAGAACGCCCACATCAGTCGGGCCGGTGTTCGCATCAACGTCGATGTCGGCATCCGCTACATCGCCTCGTGGCTCAGCGGCAACGGCGCCGCCGCCATCAACAACCTGATGGAGGACGCCGCCACGGCCGAGATCAGCAGGTCCCAGGTGTGGCAATGGGTGCGCCACAGCGCCGTCACCGAGCACGGCCGCCTGATCGATGCGTCCTACGTGAGGGGTGTCGCCGACGCGGTCATGGCCCGCATCGAAGAGGAGGTCGGACCCGACATCTTCACGCACTATCGCTTCAAGGAGGCCCGTGACTTGTTCGAGGAGGTTGCGCTCGGCGAACACTTCAGCGACTTCCTGACACTGCCCGCAATGGAACTCCTCGACTGACCGACCACCGAGAACCAGGAGAAGACACATGACCATCCAAGAACGCGCTGATGCGATGAAGGCCCGGTGGGCGGAGACAGACACGGCAGGCGTCACCCGTGACTACACCGCCGAGGACGTGGTCCGCCTCCAGGGATCATTCACCGTGGAGCAGACCCTGGCCAAGAAGGGTGCCGAGCGGCTCCGCCATCTGCTCGCCAACCGCGATTACGTGCACGCGCTGGGTGCCATCTCCGGCGGCCAGGCCGTCCAGATGGTGAAGGCAGGGCTCGAGGCCATCTATCTGTCGGGTTGGCAGGTCGCCGCCGACGCCAACCTCGCCGGCCAGGTGTACCCGGATCAGTCCTTGTACCCGGCAAACAGCGCTCCTGAACTGGTGCGGCGCATCAACAACGCGTTGCAGCGAGCGGATCAGATCGCCTGGTCGGAAGGCGACGACTCCGTCGAATGGATGGTGCCCATCGTCGCCGACGCCGAAGCCGGTTTCGGCGGGGTGCTCAATTCGTTCGAGTTGACCAAGAACTTCATCACCGCCGGAGCTGCGGGCGTCCACTTCGAGGACCAGCTGGCGTCGGAGAAGAAGTGCGGTCACAGGGGGGGCAAGGTCCTGGTGCCG
>SHLN01000320.1 GCA_004283105.1 Acidimicrobiia bacterium | reverse complement strand
GTATAGATTCAGCAGCATGAAGACTCTCCGCTCTGTCCTTCCCCCTCTCGTAGGTGTCCTCGCTCTCGTTGGTCTCATTGGTCTTGTTGCGCTCGCGGCGGGGGTGGCTTCTAGCTGGTGGGCGGGGCTTGGGTTGGTGAGTGCTCTGGGGGCGGCGTGGCTCGGGTTGCGGCTCGCTCGGAGCTGGGTGCCGCGCCGGACCGTGCTCGAGATCGACTTCGATCGGGGCATCATCGAACAGGTTCCCTCGAGCCCGTTGGCCAGGGCGCAAGCAGCCCATGCCTATCCGCTGCTCGACCTGCTCGACGCCCTCCAGCGGGCCGCCGACGACAGGCGGGTCGTCGGGTTGGTGGCACGGGTCGGAGGCGGCTCGCCTGGTACTGCGAGAGCTCAGGAAGTCGCCGACGCAATCGCCGCCTTCACCACATCCGGAAAACCGGCCGTCGCCTACGCCGAAACCATCGGCGAGCTCACGTCGGGATCACTGGCCGCCTTCCTCATTGGAGCGAGCTTCGACGAGCTCTATCTGCAGCCCGGTGGCGAGCTCGGCATCACCGGCATGGTGCACCGCAAGTTCTACCTGCGCGGCTTGCTCGACAAGCTCGGTGTCACCCCCCAACTCGATCACCGCCATGAGTACAAGGCAGCCAAGTACGTCCTGACCGAGGACCACATGGTCGATCCGGACCGCGAAGCCACGACGAAGTACGTGGACGCTCAGTTCGAACAGCTCATCGACGGGATCGCCGCCGGGCGCAATCTGGATCCGACCGTCGTCAGAGCCCTCATCGATCGTGCCCCGCTGCTCGCGCAAGAGGCCCGAGATGCGGGATTGGTCGACGACCTGCTCTATCGGGATCAGGTCTACAAGCGGATCCGGGAGGGCTGGGGGAAGAACGGCCGCACCCTCGACATCGGCACCTACCTGAAACGCGCCAAACGCCCCCACCGTCGCGGCCCCACCATCGCCCTCATCTACGGCACCGGAGCCGTCGTGCAGGGAAGCTCCCAATTCGATCCGCTGACGCGCCAACCGGTCATGGGAT
Source organism: Acidimicrobiia bacterium (assembly GCA_004283105.1). Taxonomy (GTDB): domain Bacteria; phylum Actinomycetota; class Acidimicrobiia; order Spongiisociales; family SHLN01; genus SHLN01. The sequence goes on along the minus strand of SHLN01000320.1, from coordinate 685 downwards.
CAGATGACATGGCGAGGGCGTTCCGGGCTGCCATCGACAGCAAGCGGGTAGAGGCGATCGTGTTCCGCATCGACAGTCCGGGCGGCTCGGCCGTCGCCTCCGACACCATCTGGCGGGAGACCCGGCGGGCCATCGAGGCCGGCAAGCCGGTGATCGCCACGATGGGAAACATCGCCGGATCGGGTGGCTACTTCGTAGCTGCCGGGTGTACGAAGATCGTCGCCCAGCCGGGAACTCTCACGGGATCAATCGGGGTCGTGGCCGGCAAGCTCGTAACCAGGGAGGCCTGGGCCAAAGCCGGGATCAGCTTCGACGACGTCGCCCGCGGCGAGAACGCTCGCTTCATGAGCAGCGACCGTCCGTTCAGCGAGCACGAGAACGAGCGGTTCCAGGCCCTATTGGACGCCATCTATGAGGACTTCGTCGGCAAGGTGGCCGAGGGACGCGGCACGTCGTTCGAAGACGCCGAAGCGATCGCCAGGGGCCGGGTGTGGGCCGGCTCCGATGCTCACGAGCTGGGCCTGGTTGACGAGCTCGGCGGCATCCGGGTGGCAGCCGACCTCGCCCGGGAAGCGGCGGGCCTCGATGCCGCCAAACCGTACCGGCTGACGGTGATGCCGAAGCCGAAGAGCCCGCTGGCGGCGCTGCTCGGTCGCGATAGTCGCGACGACGACAAGGTCATGCT
>SHLN01000013.1 GCA_004283105.1 Acidimicrobiia bacterium | reverse complement strand
GGGGTGAGAGCGCGTTCCTGTGTTCCTGCCTCGCGGCTCGGCGACCAGCAGCGGTCACAACCCGATATCGTGAAGGCCCCCAATGCAAACCCGCTACTTGATAATCGCTTCGCTCATCACTGCGCTCGTGATCCTCATTGCCGGCGCCTGGTGGTTCTACGCGAGAGCCATTTGATGGCCGATCGGTTGCTGGTCCCCGATGAGGATCTCGTTGCCCTTGCCCGTGGTGAGGCGATTGTCGCCTTCGCCGCACGCCATGAGGTCGATCTCAACGACGAGCTCGAGCTCGTCGCCGGAGGCCCCCGGAGTGCCGGCGGGCCGACCGAGACGCCGCCGGACGGACTGGTCGGCCTGGTTGTGGGCCTGCAGCCGGCCTCGTCGATCGCCGGCCCCGTCCCCGCCGACCTTTCAGACGGAGACGCCGCCATCCTGCGGGTGTTCGACGAAGACGGCCCGGTCCTCGCCGATGTCGAATTCGAGTCCCGCCGATCCGACGTGGAAGCGATGTTCAGATGACTCCCGATCGGGTCACCATCGACGGGGCGGGAGACATCCGGCTGGAGGGCCGCTGGGATCGTCCACCGGCTCCCTCAGGGGCAGTTGTGTTCTGTCATCCCCACCCCCAGCACGGCGGCACGATGACCGCTCCCCTCATGCACAAGGTCACCAGGGGCCTCGTCGCCCGCGGCCTGTCGGTGCTTCGCTTCAATTTCCGGGGCGTGGGACTGTCGACCGGTGGTTGGGATGGCGGGTTCGGGGAGATCGACGACGTTGCCGCCGCCGTGGCACGGGCCCGGGACGATCATCCCGACCTCGAGCTGGGATTGGCCGGCTGGTCATTCGGGGCGGCTACCGCATTGGCGTGGCAGGCACGCGAGAACGATCGATCAACGATGGTCGGGATCGCTCCCCCGGTCATGACAGAGCTCGTGGAACGGCTCCCCACGCCCGAAACGCTCGCCCCTGCGTCCCGGCTCCTCATCGTCGGCGATCGCGATCAGTTCGTGACGGTGGCCGATCTGCAGGCCTACGCCGACGCGGCCGGAGCCACCGTGACGGTACTGAACGGGAGCGACCACTTCTTCTACTTCCGCGAGGACCGGGTGGCGGAGCTCGTCGCCGATCACTTCCTCACGGCCGGGGACGCGGTCTAGATGACGGCCAGGGTCAGCACGACCCAGAGCGCGATCCACATCACGAATTGAAGGACCGCGCCGGTTTGGTGCATGATCCGCGTCATGCCTCTTCTATCGGCAGGTCTCCGAAATCCATTACCGGTACGCGACATGCTTCAGGACGCAGTGGCCGGCCGGAATCCCCGGTTGCGGGCCTCCTCGACCGTATCGGGCGCTATGGCCGAGATGAGGTTCTGGCCGACGAGGTCCTCGGCCTCAGCCCGTGCCTCGAGCACCTCGAATTGAGCGGGATCGTCGCAATCGTAGACCCGCATGTCGTCACGGGTGCCGAGAAAGCGGTTGTCTTCGAATCGATGCAGCCGGCCCATCAGTCGTCGGCGCCTTCGTCCCACTCCTGCCAGCTCTCCCATTCGGCCATGTCGGCCGGATCGGGCTCTTCAACCAGGAGGCTGCCGTCGTCAATCTCATCGGAGTAGTCGATGTGCTCGATCTTCAACTCGCCGTCGACCGCGCCGGGGTCATCTCCGTTCTCACCGTCATCGATGAAGGTGAACCGGAAGTACCCCATCCTCCGGTAGACCCGTTGCTGGCCGGGTATCCAGGCGACAACGACCGGCTCGTCGCCGAGCTCACCGCGCGTGACCACGATGCCGGGGTAGGCGAGGATCAATTCGCCGATCCCTTGCATGACCGTCTCGGCCTCGTTGCCCCCGAAGAAGGGTGCCGAGACCTCGGCATCGAGCAACTCCCGCACGGCCTCGAGATCGCGAGCGTTGAAGAAGTCGACGAACTCGTCGAGGTTGGCCTCTTGCGATGAGTAATCAGTCATGGACCGATTCTAGGAACAGGCTCACCGACCACGAGCATGGCCGCCGGCGGCGGCGCCACCGCCAGGCGCCAGAGCGGCGCCCGGCTCGGCGCAATCGCAAAGTAGGCGGCCAGCATCGCCTCGACGAACCGCTGCTTTAGATCAGATCCAGGCTGGTTCGCGGTAGTCACCGAACACCTCCTGTAACGCCGCCACTATCTCCCCTTCGGTCGCCCGGACCCGGGCCGCCGCCACGATGAGCTCCATGAGATTGGCCGTGCCCGCTGCCCCCTCTTTGAGAACCTCGAGGGCAGCCACCACCGCCTGCTCGTCTCGATCGGCTCGAAGATCGGAGAGCACCTGCCGCTGGGTAGCTTCGATTTCCTCGGAGATCCGGAGGATCTGGATGGCGTCCTCGTCTTCCTTGGCAAACCGGTTCACGCCGACGATGCCTCGCTCGCCGGATGAGACCTTCTTCTCGAACTCGTACGCCGAGTCGGACAACCGTCCCTGGAACCACCCCTCTTCGATGCCGCGCAACACGCCGGCCAGCATCGAACCCGACCCCTTTCGGTCAATAGTGGCGAAGATCTCCTCGGCGGCGGCCTCGATCCGGTCGGTGAGCGACTCGACATACCACGAGCCCCCGAGGGGATCGATCGTATCGGCCACGCCGGTCTCTTCGGCGATGACCTGCTGGGTTCGAAGCGCCAGCTCGGCTGCTTCGGCGGTCGGGAGTGCGTACACCTCGTCGAGCGCGTTCGTGTGGAGACTCTGGGTTCCTCCGATGACCGCCGCCAGTGCTTCGATGGCCGTGCGGACAACGTTGTTGTAGGGCTGCTGGGCGGTCAAAGAAACACCGGCCGTCTGGGTATGGAACCGGAGCTTGAGGGACCGCTCGTCCTTCGCTCCGTACCGCTCTCGCATCCAACGCGCCCATATCCGTCTGGCAGCTCGGAACTTGGCGATCTCCTCGAAGAAGTCGACGTGGGCATCGAAGAAGAACGAGAAGCGAGGGACAAAATCGTCGACCGCCAGGCCGCGCTGCATGGCTGCTTCCACGTATGCGAACCCGTCGGCGAGCGTGAAGGCCAGCTCCTCGGCCGCGGTCGCCCCTGCCTCCCGGATGTGGTAGCCGGAGATGGAAATCGTGTTCCACAGCGGCACGTGCTCCATGCAGAACTCGATCTGGTCCACGAGGAGGCGGAGATGGGGCTCGGGCGGGAACAGCCATTCCTTTTGTGCGATGTACTCCTTGAGAATGTCGTTCTGAAGCGTTCCCTGGAGCCCGCCCCAATCCACTCCCTGATCTTCTGCCGCCACGAGCAGGAACCCGAAGAGCACCTGGGCGGGGCCGTTGATGGTCATCGAGACCGAGACTTCGTCGAGCGGGATGCCATTCATGAGCTGTCCCATGTCGTCGGCCGAATCGACCGCGACACCGCAATGTCCTACCTCCCCGAGCGACCGTGCCGAGTCGCTGTCGAGACCCATGAGCGTTGGCATATCGAACGCCACGGACAACCCGTGCTGGCCCTCGGCCAGGAGGTGGCGAAAACGCTCATTCGTGTCGTGAACCGAGGCAAACCCGGCGAACTGGCGGATCGTCCACAGCCGGCCCCGATAGCCCGTTGCATGGATGCCGCGGGTGTAGGGATAGGCGCCCGGATACCCGATGTCGGGATCGGGTTGGTCCCCGGCGGGCAGGCCGAGGGCGGGGACCGGTTCTCCGGACAACGACTCAAAGGAGGACTGTCGTTTCCGGCCAGCCTCGTACGCTTCTTCCCATTCGCGACGGCCGCTCACGAGCCCGTCTCCTCAGCCGGAGTGCCGAGCGCTCCGATGCTGGCGAGATATTCGGCTTCGCCTTCCAGGACCACCCGGATGGCCTCCTCCGAGTAGCGGGGACCGCTGCGCCTGGTGATCTGGCGGGCGATGAACTGAACCGCTTCGTCGGATCCCCCCACCCGAACCGGCGCCAGGGTGCCGCTCTGCTTGGGGGAGACCCCTTGGAGGTAGATGACCTCCCACTCGAGGATGCGGCGGATGTCGTCCCGGGTGAGCGGTGGTTCGGGCCCAAAGCGGGTGTGGACGAACCGAACGGCGTCCTCGAGGACGTACGTGAGTGGCTCCTGCTCGGGCCGCTTGACGGCCTCTTGCCACACCATCGCAGCCGCCAGCGCCAGCAACACCGCCACGAGCAGCGCTCCGAGGATGAGGGGACTCATGGGGTGAGGATACATGGGGACGGCCGTTGGCCGTCCCCGTCAACGGTCAACGGTCAACGGCCTCAGAACCAGAAGAAACGGCCAGCCTCGAGGTCCCCACTCGAAGGCGGCGATCGCGGCCTCGCAGCAAGAGGAGAGAGCCTTCTGGCACCTCCCCCATCGGAGATGGGGGAGGCTGGGAGGGGGGTGGGCAACCCTTCGGGTTGCTTTGCGCGTTCCTGTGTTCTTGCTGTGTCGACTGATTCCCCCGAAACGAGCCATCTACAACGGCCAACCACCTATCGTCTCGGGCTGTGAGCTTCTCTGCCTTCACCCAATTGACGACGTTGCTGGCGCTGTTTGCCAACGGGATCACCCTCGTGGTGCTCGTCGTCTTCGTCGGCGCCCGGATGGGCGTAACGGCGCTGGCCGGGGCGCGCGACTGGCTTCGGGACGCGCTGCGTGACGTCGGCCTGTGGCTGGCGGCGGCCGTCGCGACCACCGCCACCGCCGGCAGCCTCTTCTATTCGGAGTATTTCGATCTCATCCCGTGCCGGTATTGCTGGTTTCAACGCATCGCCATGTATCCGCTCGCCGTGATCCTGCTCATCGCCGCAGCCCGCAGGGACACCGCCGGCGCCCGCCGCTATGGCATCCCGCTGGCGGTCATCGGGACCGGCCTCGCCGCCTATCACTACCTCATCCAGCAATTCCCGGGCCTGGAGTCCGCTTCTTGCTCGATCGATGTACCGTGCTCGTCGCCGTACATTTGGGAGTACGGTTTTGTTTCAATCCCGTACATGGCGCTGGCCGGGTTCACCCTGATCCTCGCCCTTCTCTTCACGTCAGAAAGAACCGCATGAAACGCTCAATAGCCATCGTCGCCCTGGCCGTTGTCGCCGCCGCCTGCGGCAGCACGGATGCTGCCACCCAGCCGGATGACAACGCCCCGCTCGCCACAACGACGACGAGCACGACGGTTGCTCCGACCACGACCACCATTCCGACTCTCAGCGAGGTAGCAGACGAAGTCACAATCACCGGCGACTCCCTCCCGCAATTCGGCGACAACCCGGACCCGGCCGTCGGCCTCGTCGCGCCGACGGTGTCCGGGGTGAGCTTCGACGGATCGCCGGTGACGATTGAGCCGTCCGATAAGTTCACCGTGGTCATCTCTCTCGCCCACTGGTGCCCGTACTGCCAGGAGGAGGTGGACGAATTGGGTCCCTACTTGACCGCAACCCCGCTGCCCGACAACGTCGAGGTGCTCCTCGTGTCGACCTTCGTCGATGAGACCAGGCCGAATTACCCGCCCTCCGAGTGGCTCACGCCCGAAGCGTGGCCGACCACGGTGCTCATCGACACCGTCGACAGCACCGTCGCGAATGCCTATGGGTTCCGTTCGGTCCCGTTTTGGACAATTCTCGATCCCAATGGGGTCGTATTGGCCAGAACTGCCGGTAGCCTGCCCCTCGAAATTGTTGAAGGCCTCTTTGCCAACCTGGCCGGACTCTCACCATGACATCACGTTCCAGCAGCTCATCCAACGCAAAGACCCTCCTCATCTGGCTCGGCGGGGCCGTCGTAGTCATCGGACTCGTCGCCGTCGTCGTCGGCGGCAATAGCTCGAGCGCCGGAGCCGATCATCCCGACCTGCAGGGCGCCCCGGTTGTGACGGGCGAATCGCTCCCGCCGTTCCAGTCGAGCGAGAACGACCCCGCCGTCGGGAGCCTCGTCCCGGAGGTCGTCGGAGCCGACTTCGACGGGACCCCCGTCAGTATCGAGAACAACGGAAAAGCCAAGATGATCGTGTTCCTGGCCCATTGGTGCCAGTTCTGCCAGGCGGAGGTGCCCGAGCTAACCGACTGGTTGGAGAACAACGAGCTGCCCGACAACGTCGAGCTCATCGCCGTGGCGACCTCGATTGACCGGCTCGCCGTCAACTTCCCGCCCTCCGAGTGGCTCGAACGGGAGGGCTTCCCGGCCCCGGTGATTCTCGATTCCGCCGCCGCCGAGGCCTATCTCGCGTACGGGGCCGGTGGATTCCCGTTCTGGGCCATGGTGGGACCGGACGGAACCCTTCTCGCCCGCGCCACCGGCGCAGGACAGGTCAACCTCACCGACTGGACCACCATTCTGTCGGTCCTGTAAGGGTCAGATACCAACCCGGTCGGCCAGCTCCCGCCGCTGTCGCTGCGGCGATCCGAATAGAAGCTCGGTGCTCTTCGCTCGCTTGAAGTAGAGGTGGGCGTCGTGCTCCCACGTGAAGCCGATGCCGCCGTGAATCTGGATGTTGTCGCCGGCACTCTTGAAGTACGCCTCCGAGCAGTAGGCCTTGGCAAGGGGCGCCGCCACCGCCAGCTCCTCCGAGCCCGTCGCCAACGCCCAGACGGCGTAGCCGGATGCCGAACGGGCCGATTCAAGGGACACGAGCATGTCGGCACAGAGATGCTTGATGGCTTGGAAGGACCCGATTGCCCGGCCGAATTGCTTGCGGTCCTTGGCATACTCGACCGCCATCTCGAGCGTCCGCTCCAGGCCACCCACCTGTTCGGAGGAGAGAGCTGTGCCGGCGACCCGGTAGACCCGCTCCACCACATCCCAGCCGGCCGCGCCCAACCGGACCGCCGCCGCCCCGGCCAGCTCGACCGTTGCCTGGCTGCGAGTGGTGTCGAGCGTGACCAGCTTGGTGGCGGAGACTGCATCGCCTCCCACCAGGAAGAGCGCTACCTCCCCCTCCAGGCGGGCGGCCACCACCAGCAGATCGGCCACATGGCCCGCCGTTACAAATGACTTGGTACCGGTCAGAGAGAACCCGTCGCCGTCCCGGCTCGCCGCGACTGCGACCGAGGCCTCGTCCCAGTCACCGGCGGGTTCGGCCACGGCCACCGTGCCGATGATCTCGCCCGATGCCAGCTTCGGGAGCCACTCGGCCTTCTGGGCATCGTCCCCTCCGGCCAGGATCGCCTCAGCCGCCAGGAGGGACGACAGGAACGGGACGGGCGCCAGCACCCTTCCCATCTCATGCAGAAGGATGGCCGTCTCCGCGTACGAGAACCCGGCGCCCCCGTAGTGCTCGGGGATATGCATGGCGGTCCATCCCTGCTCCCCGATGGCCCCCCACAACTCGGCGTCGTAGCCGTCTGTGGTTTCGACAATCTCCCGCACTCGATCGAGGGGGGACTTGTCTGCCAGGAAGCGACGGGCCCCCTCCCGCAGCATCTCTTGCTCTTCTGAGTACGTGAAATCCATGGGCGGATCATAGAAGGCGGACGGGGCCGGTTCAGGTGCCGCTCCTCAATACCGATATCCATGGCATGAGCTACCTGGTTCACCGCGCTCTCATTCCGGCAGCCCTCGTCCTCGTGGTGGCCGCCTGCGCCGCTCCAACCAGAACCGATACCGCCTCCCTGCCGCCGGTCACAACCACGAGCACGCTGCCGCCCGTCACCACCTCCATCGCGCCCACCACCTCTACCACCGTTCCGGTCGAACCGGGCCCCGACGTCATCGCCTGGCTCAACCAGGATGCGGCGGCCGGAACGCTGACCGAAGCGGTCGCCGGCTGGACCGGCGTCGGCACCGTTGCGCTTGTTTCGGGCGAGGATGCCCTCGCCGAGTTCGCCGCCCTGTACGCCGGCCGTCCCGATCTCGTGGCCGATGTCGACCCGGCCGACCTCCCCTCCTCCCTCCGCATCGACCTCTCCCATCCCTCCTATCTGGCCGAGGTCGCCTCCCAGCTCCGGGCGCTCTCCGACGTGAGCGACGTCACCACCTCGGTAACGCCCACCTGCAACCCGTTTTCCGGGTGGAACATCGTCGTGTTCGTGGCCGACGATCGCGAACTGACGAGACTCAGAAATGAGCTGGCCGAGACCGAGGACGTCTCCGACGTCACGGTGGTGGGCCGGGACGAGGCCCACGCCGAATACCTGGCCCGATTCGGTGGGTTGTCCGATCTGGCCTCCCTCGTGACCGTGCAGGACATGGCCGTGTCGTTGCGGGCGAAATCGGAGAATCCCGTCTCGTTGACCCTGCTCGGCCGGCGCCTGGCAACCGACGACGCCGTCAAGGGGCTCCAGGTGCTCCCGCCGGGAGCTCCGGACTGCTCCTTCTAGCGGGAAAACTCCTGGGGATACCGGGCCCCGGCCCCCTAAGCTCTCCCGGATGATTCTCAAAGTATCGAACTTGCACGTCGCCGTCGAAGGCACCCCGATTTTGAACGGGATCGATCTCCAGGTGGAGCGGGGCGCCATCCATGCCGTCATGGGCCCCAACGGCTCGGGCAAATCGACGCTCGCCAGCGTGCTCATGGGCAATCCCGCCTATGAGATCACCGACGGAAGCATCCTGTTCAAGGACAAAGAACTCGTCGAGGGCGACGATTGGACAGACGAGCAGATCGCCGAGGTCACCCCCACCGAGCGCGGCAAATCAGGCATGTTCCTCGCCTTCCAGTATCCCGAGGAGATCCCCGGTGTCACCATTGTGAACTTCCTCCGCCAGGCGCTCTCCAATCGAACGGGTGTCGAGCTCACCGTCCTCGAACTGCGCCTCAAAGTGGCCGACACGATGCGCGACCTCGGAATGGACCCGAGCTTCGCCGACCGGTACCTCAACGAGGGGTTCTCCGGCGGAGAGCGCAAGCGCAATGAGGTCCTCCAGATGGCCGTGCTCGAGCCCGATTTGGCCATCATGGATGAGACGGACTCTGGTCTTGATATCGACGCGTTGCGGGTCGTCGCCGACGGGGTCAATCGGCTCCGCAGTCCCGACCGCTCCTTCCTCGTCATCACCCACTACCAGCGGCTCCTCGAATACATCACTCCCGACGTTGTGCACATCCTGCTCGACGGCAAGATCGTTGAGACCGGAGGGCCCGAACTGGCCGCCCGGGTGGAGGGCGAGGGCTACGACGCCTACCGAGCCGCAGTTGGAGCTTGAGCACCCGGTGACCGACCTGGCCCATCTCCGTTCGGATTTTCCGATCCTGGATCAGAAGATGAATGGGCACCCGCTCGTCTACCTCGACTCTGCGGCAACATCGCAAAAACCGGCCGCCGTCATCGATGCCGTCGCCGACTTCTATCGGACTACCAACGCCAACGTCCACCGGGGCGCCTACACGCTATCCAATGACGCCACCGACCTGTACGAAGGCGCCCGCGCCGGGGTCGCTGCCTTCGTGAATGCTGCGGTGGGCGAGATCGCCTTCAACCGCGGCACGACCTCGGCCCTCAACCAGATCGCATACGGGTGGGGCCTCTACAACCTCAAACCGGGCGACCGGATTCTGCTCACCCTCATGGAACACCATGCCAACATCGTCCCCTGGCAGCTCGTGAGCCGCCACACCGGAGCAGAGCTCGTCTACGTTCCCCACACCGGCGACTACGCCCTCGACCTCGATGCGTTTGCCGACTTGCTGGACGAGCGGGTCAAGGTCGTTGGCATCACCGCCATGTCGAACGTTCTCGGCACGATCAATCCGGTCCGCCAGATTGCCGACGCCGCCCATGAGGTCGGTGCCCTCGTTGTGGTCGACGCCGCCCAGGCGGTCCCGCATATGGCCGTTGACGTGAAAGCGATGGACGCCGACTTCCTCGCCTTCTCGGGCCACAAGATGCTGGGACCAACCGGGATCGGCGTCCTCTACGGAAAGGCCTCGCTCCTCGAAGCGATGGAGCCGGCCGAAGGTGGCGGCGAGATGATCAGCGACGTGCAATTGGAATCCTCGACCTGGGCGTCGGTACCGCATAAGTTCGAAGCCGGAACTCCCCCCATCGCCGAAGCGATCGGGCTGGCCGCGGCCGTCGACTACCTCCAAGCAATCGGCATGGACGTGGTCCGCCAACACGAGGTCGAGATCACGGCCTATGCCCTCGACGCGCTCACCGCCATCGACGGCCTCACCGTCTACGGCCCGCCCGACACCGCAAACCGGGGTGGGGCAGTGAGCTTCACCCTCGCCGACATCCACCCGCACGACCTGGCGACGATTCTCGATCAGCGCGGGGTTGCCATCCGGGCAGGACATCATTGCGCTCGTCCGCTTGCCCGGTCTCTCAACCAGCCGGCGACCGCCCGGGCATCGTTCTACCTGTACAACACGCCGTCCGACGTCGATGCCCTCGTCGACGGGCTCCAGGAGTCCCGGGAGATCTTCGGTGTCGCTTAACGAGCTCTACCGCGAGGTGATCCTCGACCACTACCGGGCTCCCCGCCACCACGACCATCTGGCAGACCCGAGCGGAACCGCGGAGGGCAAGAACCCGCTGTGTGGAGATGAGGTCACGATCGAGATCGCACTCGACGGCGACGTCATCAGCGACATCGGAGCCATCGGGGTCGGATGCTCGATCAGCCAGGCATCTGCCTCGATGATGTCAGAAGCCGTCAGCGGCAAGAGCCGCGCTGAGGTGGAGGAACTGGTGCGGAAGTTCAAGGTGATGATGGCGATCGAGGACTCGGACGAGGAGATCGTCAATCCGGATCGGCCGGGCGAAGCATTGGGGGACCTCGAGGCCTTGCAGGGCGTTCGGAAGTTCCCGGTGCGTATCAAGTGCGCCGACCTCCCCTGGATCACCCTTCAACAAGCCCTGGAGGAGGCCGAGTGAGCGCGGGGCTCGGGTTCGGCCTCATCTCGGCACAACGAAGCCCGGGCGACCCTCGCACCTGGACCGACCTCTACCGGGAAGCCCTCGACCTGACCGCCCTGGCCGAGCAGCTCGGCTACCGCTCGGTGTGGACCACCGAGCATCATTTCATCGACGACGGATACATGGCTTCGCTTCTCCCGATGAGCGCGGCAATGGCTGCCCGCACATCGACCATCGAGATCGGGACGGGTGTGGTGCTGGCGCCGCTCCACCATCCGTTGCGGCTCGCCGAGGACGCCGCCGCAGTGCAGTTGATCAGCGATGGGCGCTTCACGCTCGGGCTCGGGCTTGGATGGATGCCGGTCGAGTTCGAGGCGCTCGGAGCAGATCTGAAGCGTCGTGGCCGGGCCATGGACGAGATCCTGACCATCCTGCCCCGGGCCTGGAGCGGGAGGCCGTTCACCCACCACGGCGACGTGTTCTCCTTCCCGGAGATCGGCGTTCGCCCGACACCGGAGACGCCCATCCCCATCGTCATCGGCGGCGGCGCCGAGCCGGCGGTGCGACGGGCAGCCCGCATGGCGCAGGGGTTCTTCTCGAATGCCTCACCTGCCAAATTGGCCGAACAGGTGGCGTGGGCCACCGACGAGCTCGAGAAGGCCGATCGGGATCCTGCCGGTTTTCGTTGGATCTACTACACGGTCATGTGTCCCGGCGCCAACCGCGAGTCGGCCTGGGAGCGGGCCCGGACCCATGTCCACGCCATGCGCTGGAAGTACGGCGACATGGAACCGTCGGCCAACCGGAGCGGAGAACTCCCCCATCCGCCGCCGCTGTCGGACAAGGATGAGGACCAGCTCCGCAAAGCAACACTGCTTGGTACCGGCGCCGACATTGCCGAACAGGTGGCCGGGATCCAGGATGCGGTCGACGTCGACCTCGACATCGTCGCCCGCTCCTACTTCCCCACAATGACCTTCGACGAGCAAGCCGAGGTTATGCAGCAACTCGCCGAAGAGGTCGCCCCGCTGCTGTAGAAAGCGCTCACCGGCCACCGGCCAGAATCCCTTCCCTCAAAGCGAAGCGGAGCCGACTCCTTATCCCCTCCCGCGGAGCGAAGCGGAGTGGGACCTCTTCTTCTCCGCACCAGTGGAGCGAACCGGAGTGGAACCTCATCTTCTCCCCTCCCATGCAGCGAAGCGGAGTGGGAGGGGTACGGGGAGGGTCGTTCCCAACAACGGCCTAGCGACGAAGAGCGCTGATGAGTGCCCTGAAACGAAACAAGCGGCGCGCATAGCGACGCCCCCGCGCAGTTGACCAACGGGCCCCTTTGGGTTGTGGGAAGGTGGCTGCGTTCTTCGATCACCGTTGCATGAGAAGCAGATGCCCGCCCGGTGCTCGTGGGATGGCGTTGCCCGGCCGCTGCTTGCCTCGTTGCACGGCAGATGCCAGCAGTCTCAGTCGCCCCTGGCAACCCGAACCTCCGCCGAACTCAAGGCGTCCCCGTCGGCTTCCGATGCTGTTGGGATGGAGCTCCATGTGGTGGAACCGGTTGACACGCGTCGTGTCGTTGCTCTCGATGTATTCGTGGCGGTCGCGGCCGTGGCGGTCCTTGCCTCCCTTTTCTTCCCGTGGTTCACGGCCGAATACGAGCCTCACACGGTGGCGGCTCAGGCCTGCTTCGACGACTCGGTCGTATCCAGTTCCGGTTGGTGCGAGCAGAGCTGGAGCGGCTGGCGAACCATCTCCCTGCACTGGGCACTCCCGGTTGCCGCCTTTGTCGCGTTCCCGGTCTCACTCATGCGAATACTCGGAGATCACCACCGGCCCGTGGAGCGTGAATGGTTGGCGCTATCAGGAGCCCTCTTCGCCGTCGTCGCCTTCGGATTCTTTCTCACGCCCGACCTTGCCGCTCTCAATGCGGTCCAGGCTGAGCAAGCTGCCCTTTATTCAGCGGAACCGTGGGTCTATACGTCGGTGCACTACGCAACCGGCATCTTCGGTGCCCTCGGGCTGGCAGTGGCCGCATTCACAGCTGCCGCCATGCGCGCCAGGATCGATCCGGCGGGGCACCAGCCGGGACGATCTCACGGCGCCCTCATCGTGCTCGCCCTCGTGCTCGCCCTCTTCCCGATCTCCTATGTCGGTGAGCTCGTTACGAGGTTCTAGCCGGTAATTCCACCTTCGGTCATGGCGCGAAGGTCGAGGGCGGCTTCCAACTCCTCGGCACTCAGACCGGATTTCTCGGCTGCCACCTCGCGCACACCCCGGTTCTCGGCGAACGCGGTCTTGGCGATGTCGGCCGCCAGGTCGTACCCGATCTTCGGAGCCAGGGCCGTGATGATGATGATGTTGCGTTCGAGCAGCTCGGAGGCCCGCTCGGCATCGGCTTCCAGGTTCTCGACGCACTTCTCCCGCAGCACGTTCGAGGCATTGGCCAGCAACTCGATCGACTGAAGCAGGTTGTGGACCATCACCGGCATCATGACGTTCAGCTCGAAGTTCCCGTTGGCTCCTCCCCAGGTGATGGCCGCATCGTTGCCCATGACCTGGGCGGCCACCATCATCACCGCCTCGGGGATGACCGGATTCACCTTGCCCGGCATGATCGACGAGCCCGGTTGGAGCGACGGGAGTTTGATCTCTGCGATGGCGGTGCGCGGGCCCGAAGACAGCCAGCGCAGGTCGTTGGCAATCTTGAACAACGACGTAGCCACCGTCTTGAGCGCTCCGGATGCCGCCACGGCGGCGTCCTTGGCGGCCTGCGCCTCGAAGTGATCGTCGGCCTCGCGGAAGGGAATCCCGGTCCGCTCGGCGATACGGGCAATGGTCATGGCAGCGAACCCCTCGGGGGCGTTGATGCCGGTCCCGACGGCAGTCCCGCCGAGGGCAAGCTCCTCGAGATCGGGGAGCACCGCCTCGAGCCGGGCCTTGCCCTTGGTTACCTGAGCGGCGTAGCCGGCGAACTCCTGGCCGAGACGGACCGGGGTGGCATCCATCAGGTGGGTACGACCCGACTTGACGATGCCGTCGAACTCGGTGGCCTTGGCACCGAGCGCACCGGCGAGTCCGTCCAGGGCCGGAAGCAAGTCCTCCCGGATCGCCGCCACCGCGGCAATGTGAATGGCAGTCGGAATGACGTCGTTCGACGACTGTCCCTGGTTCACATGATCGTTCGGGTGGGCGAGCCGGCTCCCCCGCTCTCCTCCCATGGCTTCAGTAGCGAGGTTGGCGATGACCTCGTTGGCGTTCGTGTTGGTCGAGGTTCCCGATCCGGTCTGGAAGACGTCGAGCACGAACTGCTCGTCCATGTCCCCGGCCACCACCTTGTCGGCGGCGGCGGCAACCGCTTCGGCACGTTCGGCGGCATAGGTTCCCAGCTCGCCGTTCGTCCGAGCCGCCTCAGCCTTGATGAGGCCGAGCGCCCAGATGAACCGGCGACTGAAACCGATACCCGAAATCGGGAAATTGTCCTTGGCGCGCTGAGTGGAGGCCCCGTAGTAGGCGTCGTCTGGCACCTGAACCTCGCCCATCGAGTCCCGTTCGATCCGCATGTTGATCTCCTCGTAGATGAACCGCTCCCCAAAGCCTACGGAGCCCGGCGAGCGGGTAGGGTGCCGCTCATGACCTCAGATATCACCCTCGCAGACAAGACGATCATCGTGACCGGGGCCAGCCGCGGAATCGGCGAAGCGATCGCCCGGGCCTGTGCCCGGGCCGGCGCCAATGTGGTCCTGGCATCTCGCAAGCAGGAGGGTGTAGACGCCGCCGCGGCCACCATCACCGCCGGGGGCGGCTCGGCTCTGGCGGTGGCGTGCCACATGGGGCAGGCCGAGGACGTCACGGCTCTGTTCGGTCGCGCCGCCGAGGAGTTCGGAACGATCCACGGTCTCGTCAACAACGCCGCCACCAACCCCTACTTCGGCCCAATGCTTGCCATCGAGGACTCGGCCTTCGACAAGACGATCGAGGTCAACCTCAAGGGTCCACTGGCCGCGAGCCGTGGGTTCGCCGGACAGGCACCGGCGGGGGGGTCGATCGTCAACGTTGCCAGCGTGGCCGGGCTGGGAGCGGCCCCTTTGCAGGGCGTGTACGGCATGACGAAGGCCGCCCTCATCTCGATGACCCAGACCCTCGCACACGAGCTGGGGCCGATGGGCGTGCGGGTCAATGCCGTTGCACCGGGGCTGGTCGAGACGAGGTTCGCGTCGGCATTGATCCAGAACGAGGAGCTCCTCAAACATGTCGTCGAGCGAACGCCGGTCGGCCGCCACGGCCAGCCGGACGAGATCGCCGGCGCCGTCGTCTACCTGCTGTCGGATGCCGCCGCCTTCATGACCGGCCAGGTAATGACCATCGATGGCGGTTGGTCGAGTGGATAACCCGAACGGAGCAGACACATGAGTGAGCGAGTCCACCGATATCAGGAGGCCATGGCAGCATTGGATTTCGATGCCATCGGCGCCCTCCGCCATCCCGATTACCAGTGCTACTACCCGCAATCGGGCGAACGCTTCATGTCCCACGCCGATTGGGTGGAGGCCCACCGGGGATATGACTCACACTTCGTGAATGAAGACGTAGCGGGGTCGACGGTCAAGGGAGGTGACCGGAGAGCCGAGGTCACCCGACTCGCCTCGCCAACCTTCTTCCCAACAGCCCCCATCGTGCAGATATCTGACACCGGCGACCTCGTGACGATGGAAGGCAAAGCAACCTGGCCGGATGGCAAGGTGTACAACTGGATACGCATCGTCGAGTACCGGGATCATCTCGTGTGGCGGGAAACCGAATACTTCGCTGAGCCCTTCGACCCGCCCGACTGGCGCGCCCCGTTCGTCCAGATCGAGAATCGCTAGAGAACCGACAGGGCCCCGTCGAGATCGGCGATGAGATCGTCAACGTGCTCGATGCCGGCCGAATAGCGAACCAGCCCCTCTGGAATGCCGAGGGCGGCGCGGCCGGCGGCGCTCACCTCAACGTGGCTCGTGGTAGCTGGAGGGCCGACGGTGGTCTCGACCGAACCGAGGTTGGCGGCCCGATGCGCCAGCTTGAGCTCGGGCAGGAACCGCTTGACCGCATCGATTCCGCCTTCGACCGAGAAGCTGAGCATGCCCCCGAATCCGTTCATCTGGCGTGCCGCCAGTTCATGCTGGGGGTGGCTGGGTAGTCCGGGGTAATTGACGCTCTCGACCCGGGCGTGGCCTTCGAGGTAGTCGGCGACGGCCGTGGCGTTGCCTGTTTGCCGTTCTACGCGCAGATGCAGAGTCTTCATCCCGCGCAATAGCAAGTAGGCCGCCATCGGGTCGAGCGTGGCTCCGTTGATCTCCCGGTAGTGATAGATCTCCTCAACGAGCTCGGCCCGTCCCGCCACGACTCCGCCGAGGGCATCGGCGTGGCCGCCCAGGAACTTGGTGGCGGAGTGAAGCACGAGGTCGGCGCCCAGGGCGAGCGGACTCTGGTTGATGGGCGTGGCGAACGTG
Organism: Acidimicrobiia bacterium; assembly: GCA_004283105.1. Lineage (GTDB taxonomy): Bacteria > Actinomycetota > Acidimicrobiia > Spongiisociales > SHLN01 > SHLN01. Next base: position 3,379 of record SHLN01000013.1, on the reverse strand, counting down.
TTGTCGACCATGACGGTCGCCCCGGCGGCGTGGCCGGCGGCCGTCAATCGCTCGAGGTCGAGGATCTTCAGCGTCGGGTTGGTTGGTGTCTCCAGATAGAGCACGTCGCAGCCGGCGGCGATCTCGGCCTCGATGGCGTCGAAGTCTGTTGTGTCGACGAGCACCGCCTCCACGCCAAAGGCTGGCAGAAAGTCGGTGAAGATCTCGCTCGTGCCCCCGTAGGTGTCCTTGACCGACACGACTCGCTTGCCAGGCGCGAGCAGTGCATGAAGGGAGTTGGAGATGGCGGCCATACCGGTGGCGGCCGAGGTGGCAGCCTCCGCCTGCTCGAGCAGCCTCACCTTCTCCTCAAAGACGGCCACCGTCGGGTTTGTGTTGCGTCCGTAGATGTGGCCCTCGGCCTCACCGAGCGCGACTGCCTGCCACTCGTCGACGTCCTCATACCCGAACGCCACGCTGTGCACGACGGGCACCTGCGTCGCCCGATCGAGCAAATAGCGGTCCTCACCTCCCCAGACGGCCTGGGTGGCCGGGTCGAGGGGCCGGGCATCGTGATCGGACATGGCAGAACCGTAGCCGCCTGCGGCCGCCGGTGATCAGTCGCTCAGGTGGCGCGACGGCGCCGGGGCGGCGTCGGCGTAGTCGGACACGAGAGCGAGCGGCGTGGCCTTCGTCCACGGGGCGAGCAGCCCGCTCAGCTCGTCGATGTCCGACGTGCCGGCCCCGTCGCTCGTCCAGGAAATCCGATCGTTCTCGATGAGGGCGATGGCCGGAACGTTCTCGAACCCGAAGGCGGACGATGCCGGGTAGGGCCGATCGTCGATGACCACCGGCATTCTCACCCCGATGCCGTTCATGAACTCGGCGGTTGCCTCGATCGTCTCCTGGGACACGCCGATGACCGTCAGGCCTTTGGCGATGCGGCCGATACCGGCAACCAACCCGAGCACGCCCTCGCACCGTCGGCAGTCGGCACGGAAAAAGGCAAGGAGCGCCGGGCCGTCGAAGAACACGGGAAGCGGGGCCGCCCCTTTGCCGTCGAAGACGTCTACCTCAGGAACGGGAGTCCCGAGCTCGATCACAGACCGGCCAGGAAGTCGTCCTCATCGGCGGGCTGGTCGCCCATGATCCCGGCTACCAGGTCGGTGTAGCCGGTCTCTTCGAGCTCGGCGGCGAGCTCCGGTCCACCGGACTGGACGATCTTGCCCGCCACCATCACATGCACGCGGTCGGGCGTCAGATACTTGAGGATGCGGTTGTAGTGAGTGATGAGGAGAATGCCGATATCGGGACCGCGCATCCGCTCGACCGCCTCGGCAACCTCCCGCACGGCATCGACATCGAGTCCCGAGTCGATTTCGTCGAGCACGGCAACGGCGGGGGCCAGCACGGCCAGCTGGAAGATCTCTGAGCGCTTCTTCTCTCCGCCCGACAGGCCTTCATTCACCGGCCGATCCAGGAATCGCTCGGTCCCGAGGAGCGCTGCGACCTCGTGCACCCGGGCCCGGATGGCGTCACCGTCATCGCGCTGCTCGGCGAGTTCTTCGAAGAGGTCCCGCAGCGTGATGCCGGGAATCTCGGTTGGATACTGGAACGCTTCGGCCAGACCGAGGCGAGACCGGGTTTCGACACTCTCACCGAGCAACTGATTCCCACCCACAAGGGCCGAGCCGGTGGCGTCGTAATCGGGCTTGCCCATGAGCACATGACAAAGCGTCGACTTGCCCGAGCCGTTCGGACCCATGATCACGTGGAGCTCGCCGTAGCCGACCTCGAGATCGAGGCCCTTGAGGATCTGAACCGACCCGATCGAGGCATGGAGGTCTTTGACTGCCAGGGCGGTGCTCATGCGTTCTCCTCAATGGGTTCCAGCTCGAGGAAGACCTCGCCATCCACGACCTCGATCTCGTAGGTGGGAACGGGCCGGGTAGCCGGAAAGGAGTCGGGCTCACCGGTCAGGAGGCTGAACTCCGATCCATGACGGGGGCATTCGACGTCGGTGTCGAACACTTCACCTTCGGCGAGGGACGCTTCGGCGTGGCTGCAGCGGTCCCCGATGGCATAGACGGCATCGCCGAGCCGGAACACCGCCACTCGATGGCCGGAGCTCTCCACCCGGACCCCTTGGCCGTCCGGCAGGTCGGTGAGGCTGCCAACACTGACCCTCACAGGCGGCCTTCTTCCTGCGCCCGGATGTACTTCTCGTTCACGGCGGTACGAATCGGAGCGGCCAGCTCGGGGTGGGGCAACTGGCCGAGCGCTTCCTCGAAAAACCCGCGAACCTGCAGCCGGTCCGAATGAATGCGGTCGAGGCCGCGGCTCATCAGGTAGTAGCGCTGGTCGGCGTCGAGTGGCCCGACGGTTGACCCGTGGCCGCACTTGACGTCGTTGGCAAGGATCTCGAGGTTGGGGACCGACTCGGCCCCCGCTTGATCGCTCAACACGAGGTTGCGGTTGGTCTGAAACGCGTTCACTCGCTGGGCCTCTTCTTCGATGCGGATGAGGCCGGTGAACACCGAGTGTGACTCGTCTTCGACGGCGCCCTTCAAGAACATGTTCGAGGTCGTGTTCGGGGCGCGGTGATTGATGAACGCCCGGTAGTCGAGCACCTGATCGTCTTCCCCGAAGTAGAGGCCGGTGATCTCCGAATGGGCCCCTGCCCCGTCGATGTCGACGAAGAAGTGCAATCGCCCGAGCGAAGCGCCGATCCCAACCTCTCCGTGATGGAGGTTGGCATCGCGCCCGAGCACGACCCGTTGCTGGCCGATGGCCGTCGTCTGATATCCCCAGGCCTGGATGGTGGTGAGCCGGAGACGGGCTGCGTCTCCCACCGTTGCCTGCAGCTGGGGGATGACGTGAAAGACCTCGCCGTCTGGCGACCGATAGACAACGATCACCGACAGATCGGACTGCGGATCTGCCACGAGCATGATGCGCGGCAACGAGAGGGTCCCGGGAGTGACCGCCTGAACATCGACGAACACGGGACCGGCGGCGGCAACCCCCCGGGGCGCATGAATGACCAGCCCATCGCCGCCGAAGGCGTGGTGAGCGGCCGAGAAGCGGTCGAGATCAACAGGGAGTGCAGAGGCGGCGGCCCCGGTCAGCGCGGCAACATCGGCCTCAGACGCCGGCAGGATCGAGATGCCGTCGGCGGCCGTTATGTGGGTGATCGAGCCGTCGATGATCTGGGCGCTCCCGACCCCATCAACCGCATAGACACTGTCGGGAAGCGATTCGCCGGGCTCATCGGCCAGACCGAGATCGTCGAGATCGAAGTCGAGATCTACGTACCGCCACTCCTCCTCGTCGGATGTTGGCATCGGGAGCTGTTGAAACGCCTCGAGCCCGCGCGCGCGCAGGTCGCTCAGCCAGGGGG
>SHLN01000172.1 GCA_004283105.1 Acidimicrobiia bacterium | reverse complement strand
GCCGTGTCGGTGGGCCACGTCCCTGATCGCACGGGTGGCCTGGTACAGCTCCCATTGCGAGGTTGTGATGCCGCCGTGCTTGTTGGAATCCGAGTAGCCGAGCATGACCTCCTGCAGGTCGCCCCGCAGTTCAACAATCCGCCGGTAGGCGGGGATCGACAGCAGCGCGTCGACGCTGTCGGCACCGCCTTGAATCTCGCCTATGGTTTCGAACAGCGGCACGAATCCGATGCGGGCCACCCCGGAGTGGATGTCGATGAGACCGGCCTCCCGAGCCGCTACCGCTGCCGCCAGCACGTCGTCCGCGGCCACCGTCATCGACAGGATGAAACTCTCAATGGTCCCGGGGCCGTATGTGTCGAGCGCCTCCCGGGTGGCGGTGAACGCTCCCATCGCTGATGCCCGCTCACCCTCCAGTGCGACGGTACGGCTGGAAAGGGGACGGCGACTGTCGAGCTCGGCGGACAGCAGTGCCGCCCGGGCCGTTCGGTCCATGTCCAGGTAGGCCTTCCCGGAGCCGTCGAGGCGGTCGTAGAGGGCGGCAATGACTTCGTGCACCCGGCCTGCGTCTTCGCGGATGTCCATCGTGGCGAGACGGAAGCCGAAGCAGGCGACCCGTCGCATGAGGCGGGTAAGTGATCCGCGGGCAATGAGCTCGCCGCGCCGCTCCATGAGCGAGTCGTAGATCAGCTGGAGGTCGGCCATCATTCCGTCGCTGTCGAGATAGTCGACTCCCGGCACATGGATGGAGCCGTCTTCGAGCCGCTCCCGGGTGTTGTGGAGGCGCTGGTGGACGAAGGCCAGCTTCAGTCGATGCGCCTCGCGGGCGTTGAGCTGGCCGAACCGGGCGAACACCTTGGGAAGCACGTCCCGATCGTGAGCGAGAGAGTCATCGAGTGCCGGCGTTGACTCCACCAGGCGGCCCGAAACGCTCAGCTCGGCCGCCAACTCCTCGACCGCCTTGATGAGATTGCGCAGGCCGTGCTCGTGCTGGATGGCAAGTACTTCGGCCGTCACTTCCGGAGTCACATTGGGGTTGCCGTCCCGGTCGCCGCCCACCCACGTCCCGAACCGGATCGGGAACCGATCGGGCTCGAGCGTTCCTCCCAGCCTGGCAAGCTGCTCCTCGACGGTGTCGGAGAGCGGCTGGACGGTCTCGTCGAACAGCTCATCGAAGTAGTAGATAGCGGAGCGGGCCTCGTCTATCGGAGTGGGACGGTCGTGACGGAGCTCGTCGGTCTGCCACATGAGGTCGACGATCTCACTCACTCGCCGATCGATGCGCCGCTGCTGGGCGGTTGAGATGCGCGGGTCGCCCCGCTCGGCGAGAAGATCGGAGATGTCGGCCATCTTCGTCAGCAGGGACCGGCGGGCCGCCTCGGTCGGATGGGCGGTGAACACCGGCCGCAACTCGAGCCGGGAAATCACATCCGAGACAAGCTCGGGTTCGACATCGGCCGCCAGGATCCTGTCTACCGCGGCACCGAGGGGCTCCTCCACCGGCCCCGTCCCGGAAGCCGGATCGGTCACACGATGCGTCTGCTCGGCGACGTTAGCGAGGACGAAGTAGGCGCTGAACGCCCGGACCAGGTTGATCGTCGTATCGAGATCGAGGCGTCCCAGTACTTCTTCGAGCTCGGAGGCGTCGGCGTCCTCCTCGGTCCTGAGGCGCTTGGTGATGGCCCGAACCTCTTCGACGAGCGCCAGGAGCTCAGGACCGACCTGGCGCACGAGCGTCTCACCGAGGTTGGTCCCAAGCCGACGAATATCGGCGCGCAGCGCAGAGTCACGGTCAGTCATGGCGGGCAGAGTAGTCCCTAGCCCTCAGTCGCCATTCTCCAGTCCCCAGCAAAAGGCCCGATCGGTCTGCCGGCAGTTGACCGTTGACCGTTGACCGTTGACCGGCAACGCCGAAGGCGTTGCCTACGCCAGGTTCGAGCCGGCCAGCCAGACGAACAGGGCGAAGACGACCAGGAGGGCGGCTCCCTCGGAACGGGCTAAGCGACTCCCTGTCACGGCAACCAGACCGGTGAAGGCGGTGATCGCAAGCATGGCCAAAAGGAGCACGCGAAAACCGGGGTCGATAACACCGGGACCGACGACGCCGGCGACCCCACCGACGGCGAGCGAGTTGAACAGGTTCGACCCGAGCACGTTCCCGAGAACGAGATCGGCCTCGTGACGGCGCACCGCAGCCACTGCCGTCGCCAACTCGGGCAAGCTGGTACCGACGGCCACGAGGGTTGCAGCGATGAAGGCCGACTGGATGTCCAGTTCGACAGCAAGCCGCTCAGCGCCCTCCACGAGAATCGTTGCAGCCGCCACGGTTGCCCCCATCGTGAGGACACCAACGAAGAGCTCCTTTCGCACCGTCACATAGCGCTCGAGGTCGTCGTCATCGTCGAGTAGTCCACCCTCCGACCAGCGAATGAGGAGCCCAAGCGCCAATGCGAGCACTATCAGCAGGATCACACCCTCCCACCATTGGACGTCACCATTGATGTGGATGGCGACGTAGAGAAGGGTGACGATCAGGACGAGTGATCCTTCTTTGCGAATGAGACCCCGGCTGGAAGCTATCGGCCGGATTGAAGCGGCCACTCCGAGGACGAGAGCGAGGTTGGCGACGTTGGAGCCGACCACGTTCGCGACTGCGAAGCTCGTTTCACCTTTGGCCGCCGCCAACCCGGATACGACGATCTCCGGGAGCGAGGTTCCAAAACCGACGAGCAGCGCGCCCACCAGGATTGGTGAGAGGCCAAGGGCGCGGCTGATGCGTGTGGCGGCCACAACGAACCGGTCTGCCACGAGCGGAAGGATCGCCAATCCGCCGAGTGTGAAGGTGAGGGCGAGGAGCATGAGCCGCTCATCGTAGGAACCGACGTGGCCATTTCGGCAGTCCGTCGATGGGACTAGCCCCGATGGGTGGGCGGCAAACCATCACCCGTTCCAGGGGTTTGTGCGCAGTACGGGTGTTTTCCTGTAAGGAGCGCAGTAACCACTGCAGCGCAACCGCTGCCCAACCGGCGGCGGTGCGGGGCCGCCGGTGCTTCTTCCCCCTCGGAGTACGCCGGCGGTCCTGCGTTTCGCCCTTCGGGCGGCTATGAGCTATGAGCCATGAGCTATGACCGAGACACGGTGGGCGGTGGGCGGTGGGCGGTCACCCACGGGCACGGTATAAAGCGAGCGGCGAGAAGCGAGCAGCGGGCAGCGGGCAGCCGGCGTTGCCTCAGACCGGCAGTATCAACTCCGGACCGTTGTTTCTCACGCTGTTGACTTCGGTGGAGACCTCGTAGGTCTCCAACAGTGACTCGGGCGGCGGGACCAACAAGGCACGGAGTTGCTCGGTGTCGTCGTTGTCGCGATCGAGCCAGACGTCCCAGGTAGGTTCCGGGAGCAGGGCCGGCATGCGGTCGTGGATCGGCCGCATGAAGTCGTTCGGCCGGGTCGTGATGATCGAGCAGGTTCGTACCCATTCATCAGTCGCCGGATCCTTCCAGGAAGCCCACACCCCGGCCAACGCCATCGGTGCGTGGGTTCCGATGAAGATGAGGTGCGGGATCTTGAGGTCTCCGCGCCTCGTCCACTCGTAGAAGCCATCGGCGGGAATCAAGCACCGCTTGGTCCTGAACGAGTCGCGGAATGCCGGCTTCTCGGCAACCGTCTCGGCGCGGGCATTGATGAAGCGAGCCGCCTGGCCGCGGTCCTTGGACCAATGCGGTACGAGACCCCAGCCGAAGCTTCCGAGGATGCGGTCCCCGTCGTGCTCGGCCACAGCCAACACCCGGTCGGTGGGGGCCACGTTGTAGTTGGCCTCGATACGTTCGGTCTTGACGATGTCAGCTCCGAAGTAGCGGGCATAGTCGTCGGCCGAGGCGCTCTGTACGAACCGTCCACACATGGCCTATTCCTTGGCCGGTTTGCCGCGTCCCCAGATGCCGATGACGAACCCGAGTCCCGCCCCGGCGAACGCGAACACGACGGTCTCAACGAGGGCGTCCCCGAAGGGAAGGAGGGTGGGACCCTCCAGGGCATCGTTGAATGCGAGAATGCCGGTGGCGATGAGCGCATTCATGAGCCCCGACACCGCCGCCCCGGCTGCAGCCGGATTGGAGAGCGGTCCCGAGCCGGTGCTGCGATGGCTCATGGCGACGGCAGCGGCCACGAGCGGTGGACCAAAGTGGACGGTCCGATCAGGGGTTCTGAGGGCCAGGAAGATCCACAACAGCCCGAGTCCGAGCGATAGATAGAGCAGCTTGCCAGGACGGTGGGCCGCCTGGTGCTCCGGGGACTTGTCGGTCATAGGGCAAGAGTAGAGGGAACCGGCTCGGGTACGGGACCGCTACCCGCTACCCGCTACCCGCTCAGAGAGACCATGGACGCGCACCCGTGTCTCACATCGCTCCTACTTCATGGAAACCGAGGAGCGATCAGGTCTGGGTGGCTCCATCGAATCTGACAGGATCCATCTGGCGGGAAGCGGGTAGCCGGAAGCGGGTAGCGGGTAGCGGCCGCTAGGCCGCTGCCCAGCCGTGTTCGTCGGCGGTCCCGGTGAGAGCGGCGACGCCCTCGGGATCGAACTGGCTGCCCGAGCCCTTTTCGATGTTGGTCAGAGCCTCTTCGACGGTGAGCGGCAGCCGGTAGGGACGGGGGCTCAGCATGGCGTCGTAGGCATCGGCAACGAGGAGGATTCTCGAGGCGATCGGGATCTCCTCTCCACTGTCTCCGTGCGGATAGCCCTTGCCATCGATCCGCTCGCAATGCTTGAGAACGGTTTCAGCAACTTCCGGGTGCACCGAAGAGGCGATCATCTGGAAGGCGTACTCCGGGTGATTGCGAACGCGTTGCCATTCATCGTCGGTGAGCGGGCCCGGCTTATCCAGGACCTCTTCGGGAACGCTGAGCTTGCCGACGTCATGCAGCAGGGCAGACAGCCGCAGGCGGGCGACCGTTACCGGCGCTAGTCCGAGCCGGATGCCCAGGGTCGAGGCCAGCTCGGCCACCCGAAACGCATGCTCGGCTGAGCGACGGTCACGCTGCTCGAGAAGGTTCAGCAGAACCGAGATGGCTGAGGGCCGGCGAGCGCCGCGCTCCTCCATCTCAGGGGTGGCGGCCAGGCGAGCGCGGATGCCTTCAATGGAGGGCGCCGGGTGGTCAAAATCGAACGGATTGCTCACTGAAGTCTCATCGGCCGTCACCCGTGTTTCCTTGAGATCCATAGCTGGATTTGGCTGCCGATCTCATACCGGTCGCGTTAGCGTCAGGATCGAATCGGGGGACCAACTCACGCGTTGATGAAGGGAATGATCTATGACCGTATCGACTGACTCGGCTGCAGCCACCCGGCTGGCCGCCCGCGTGGAGAACGCGCAGAAGATCTACGGTGTCGGCGATGCCGCCGTCCACGCCCTGGCCGGGTTGAGCGTCGAGTTCGAACGCGGCCACTTCACCGCCATCATGGGCCCATCGGGCTCGGGTAAGTCGACCCTGCTCCACTGCGTAGCCGGCCTCGACGAGCTCACGAGCGGTGCCGTCTACATCGGAGACACCGAGCTCGGATCTCTGAACGACCGCCAGCTCACTCTGCTCCGACGAGAGAAAGTCGGCTTCATCTTCCAGGCGTTCAACCTGATCCCGACCCTGAGCGCGGCGGAGAACATCACCCTTCC
>SHLN01000171.1 GCA_004283105.1 Acidimicrobiia bacterium | reverse complement strand
CGCACGATTCGCCTCCCGGTTCACATGGTCGACGTTGTTCGCACCGTGCAAGAGACGGCCCTCGCGCTCAGCCAGGAATACCATCGAGCGCCGACCGTCGAAGAGATCGCCGAGCACAGCGGCCTCGACCCCGAACGGGTCCGGATGGCGCTCGACGCACCCGGCGACACCGTGTCACTGGACCGTCCGGTCGGCTCCGAGAGCGAAGCCGAGCTCGGCGATTTCGTCGAGGATCTCGATGCCCCCGATCCCTTCCTCGTGGCGGTGGCGGCCGCCCGCACCGGCCACCTCCTCAAGGCGCTCGACGTGCTCGAACCAACCGAGCGCGACATCATCAAGCTTCGCTACGGACTCGAAGGCGGTCCCCCGCGGACCCTCTCAGATGTCGGAAAGACGTTCGGGCTGACGAGGGAGCGGGTGCGTCAGATCGAAGGGCGGGCCCTCTCCAAGTTGCGCCATCCCTCCTGCGCCTTCGAGCTCGAGGCCCTCATCTAGGGCCTAGACAGCCACCGATTCGTACAGCGAGAGGTATTCGGCCGCGACCGCTTCCCACGTGAAGTCCGACACGATGGATTGTGCCGCGACGCGGCGCTCCCCCCAGGCTTCCTCCGGCAGTGTCGCCAGGCCGCTGAGGAGATCGGCCAGCGAATCACCGTCGGCCGTCCACCCGCCGCCTCGTCCCGCAACCGACAGCGTCTCCTCGACCTCAGGGCTCACCACGGCGGGAAGCCCGTACGACAACGCTTCCAACAAGGCCATCGACATTCCCTCCGAGTGCGACAGGAGCAGGAACACGTCTGCGCCGGCATAGGCCTCGGCCAGTTCCATTCCTTGCCTGGGACCGACCAGGTGGATGCGATCGGCGCCGGGAAGTGCGCCGACGAGCGCCTCGAGCCGGGCACCATCACCGCGGTAGTCAGAACCGACCACGACGAGCTGCCATCCGGGAGTGGCCGACACGGCCCTGGCGATGACATTCAGGCGCTTGTGGTCGATCTGGATCCGGCCCACATACAGACCGATGCGGGCCTCGGTGGCAATCTCGAGACCCCTCCTGAGTGCGCCGGAGTCGACCCCGGCCTCCGGTTCCGGCACGCCGTTTGGCACCACCTTGATCCGGCCCGAATATCCAAAGTCCCGGACCCCGGCCGCTTCCGCCTCCGAGAGGGCACACACCGCCGCGATCCTCCTCAGCGCCGGGATTTCGACGAGACGGCGGTACGCCTGCTTGCGGAGCGTGGACTTGCCCATGCTGCCCGGCAGCAGGACTCCGTGGGGTGACAGGACGAGCGGCAGCTCGGTGCGCCTGGCGAGCAGATTGTTCTGGGGGCTGAACACGCTGTGCAAGTGCACGATGTCGGCTGCCAGTTCGTGGTCGATCATCCGCCTGGCAGCCGAAGTGAGCGACCACGGACGGCTGCTCTCCGGAAGCTCCCTCCGAACGACCCCCGAGCGATCGAACTCGGCCACCAACTCGGGGCGACCGTCCGGCCAGGGAGAGAGGTTCCAGGCTTCGACGTCATGACCCGCCCGCGCGAGGGCCCCGGCCAATCCACTGATGGCGCTGTAGACGCCGGAATAGGCATCGAGCTTGTAGGGGACGATGTGGACGATCTTCACGGATCAGAACAGCTTGAGATGGTCGGATTCGATGCCGCGCAGCTCGTCGTAGTCGACCTCCTGCCACTCGATGTCACGATCGGAGGCCAGCGCCCGTGCCTGCGGAGTGATGTCGAGAGCCACAAACATGCCCCGCACCGACTCGAAGCGCGTATCGCGCCTCAGGAAGTCGAGGTAGCGGGTGAGCTGTTCGACTCCGTCGATGCCACCCTTGCGTTTGATCTCGACGGCGACGGCTCCTCCGTCCGAGCTCCGGCACAGCAGATCGACCGGGCCGATGGTGGTCGGATACTCGCGGCGGACAAGGGTGAGGCCCTCCTCGAGCACGTCAACCCGCTCGGCGAGCAGCTTCTGGAGCTGTGCCTCCACGCCATCTTTCTCGAGCCCGGGATCCTGCCCGAGCTCGTGGCGGGTCTCTGAGTGGACCTCGTGGAGCGTGATGGTGAGCTGTTCGCCTTTCGGATTGGTGACGATCCAGCGTCCTTCTTCTTCGATGAGCGTGTTGGGGGCATTCATCCAGTTGAGCGGCTTGTAGGCGCCGCCGTCTGCGTGGATGGCCACGCACCCATCGGCCTTGACCATGATGAGGCGGGTGGCTTCCGGAAGGTGGGCAGAAAGCCTCCCCTCGTAGTCGACACTGCAATCGGCAATCAAGATGCGCATGGCACGCGAGCGTAGTGGGGCTACCTCAAGGGACCGGTTTCGACCACTGTCGACAGTTTCCCGGTGGTGATGTCGTACAGGTGACCCGAGACGGCCAGTTCCGACGGCACGATTGGATTCGCTCGCAACCGCTCGATGTCGGTGCGGATCGCCTCGGCCGGATCCTCGATGGCGTATGTCTCGACCACGGCCTCTGTCCCAAACCGCTCGGTCACTTTCGCCGCCACCTCGGGATCGGCAAACCGGGCCATACCGCAGGCAGTGTGCTCAATGATGACGAGCTCGAGCGACGGCGTCGCTCCGCTCGCCATTGCCATGAGCGTCCAGAGGATCGAGACCTCGAGGGCGACGGCCTCGGTGACGCGTGCCCCGACGTTTCGCAACACGAAGGCATCCCCGAGCTCGATACCGGCAAAGGAGGCAGGGTCGACCCGGGCATCGACGCAGGTGAGGATGATGGTCGACAGATTCGGCTTGATGGGAAGATCACCGCGATCGAAGCTTTCCGCGAACGCGGCGTTGCGGGCATAGAGCCCGGCGAGGTCCGACATGCACTCTCCTTTCGAACGTGAGAGAGACTAGGCGGCGGCCGAAGAGTTCATGCTCCCGTCATCTGCGGGAAGCCTTCCAGAAACCCCGCCCCGGTATCGTCGCCGACGGAATCGAATCCTTCCGGTTCCTCCTCAATACCCCCCAGGGGGTGCTCGAAAAGACTGCGGCCGAGCCGCAGTCTTTTCCATTGGCTGGGTCCGCGGCTCGGTAGCGTGGCCCTGTGGAAAAGCGGTTGAAGGAGAAGGTGGCGAAGGCCCTCGAAGGCGTGCTCGGACCGAATGAGGAACTGCTCATCGGATCCAACGGCCTCCATCCGCGACTCACGTCCGGCGCCGGGTTCTACCTGACGGCCCTCATCGGAGCCCTTGGCGGGTCACTCCTCCAGTCAACCACCGGTCGAGGCCCGGAGGCCCTGGCGCCGGCGGCCGGGATCGGGTTTGCTCTGGTCGTTCGGTGGCTCATCGTCTACCGAAGCCGCTCGGACGCCCAGCCGGCCGGTGCGATCCCCCTCATCGGGCTGACCGACCAGCGCCTCATCTATGTGGCAACCGACTTCTGGGGCCGCCCCACCGGTTCACGAGAGGAGTGGCCCATCGAAGAAATCGAGAACCTCTTCGTGAAGAATCGCCTACTCGGTCTGCCAAACGCCGTCCTGGAAGCAACCGACGGACGAACCATCCACTACCAGATCCGCTATGGCCACCGCGTCGCGGCGGAAATCGAACGCCTGCAGGGCGGGAAGCGGGAAGCGGGAAGCGGGTAGCGTTCTACCCAACACTCCCGATCATCTGGAGTTCGATGAGCCGGTTCAGCTCGACGGCGTACTCCATCGGGAGCTCCTTGACGATCGGTTCGACGAACCCGGCCACAATCATGGTGGTGGCCTCCTCTTCGGACAGACCCCGGCTCATGAGGTAGAAGAGCTGGTCATCGCCGACCTTGGAGATGGTGGCTTCGTGGCCGATCTGGGCGTCTGCCTCTTCGATCTCCATGTACGGATAGGTATCCGAGCGGGAGTCCTCGTCCAGGATGAGAGCGTCACACCGTACGAACGACTTGACCTGCTCGGCACCGTCCTCCACTCGCACGAGGCCGCGGTAGCCGGCTCTGCCTCCGTCCTTGGAAATGGATTTCGACGTGATGAGCGAAGTCGTATTCGGGGCGGCGTGCACGATCTTGGCGCCGGCGTCCTGATGCTGGCCGTCGCCCGCGAAGGCAACCGACAGGACCTCACCGTGGGCACCTTCTTCCATGAGCCACACGGCCGGGTACTTCATCGTCAGCTTCGAGCCGAGGTTGCCGTCCACCCATTCCATGGTGGCGTTCTTGTACGCAGCCGCCCGCTTGGTAACGAGGTTGTAGACATTGTTGGACCAGTTCTGGATGGTCGTGTACCGGCAGCGGCCGCCTTCCTTGATGACGATCTCCACGACGGCCGAGTGCAGCGAGTCGCTCGTCCACACCGGCGCCGAGCAACCCTCGACGTAGTGCACGTAGGCACCCTCGTCGACGATGATCAGCGTCCGCTCGAACTGACCCATGTTCTCCGCGTTGATGCGGAAGTAGGCCTGCAGGGGTTGATCGACGTGAACGCCGGGGGGCACGTAGATAAACGAACCGCCGGACCACACCGCCGAGTTGAGGGCGGCGAACTTGTTGTCGTTGGGCGGGATGATGGTCCCGAAGTACTCCTGCACGATCTCCGGATACTCGCGTACGGCGGTGTCCATGTCGGTGAACAGGACACCGAGAGCCTCGAGGTCCTCGCGGTTCTTGTGATAGACGACCTCAGATTCGTATTGAGCCGTCACGCCGGCGAGGTACTTGCGCTCCGCCTCGGGGATGCCGAGCTTCTCGTACGTCTCCTTGATGGAGTCGGGGACCATGTCCCAGTCCTTGGCTTGCCCCTCGGTCGGCTTGATGTAGTAGTAGATGTCATCGAAGTCGATCTCGTCGAGCGCTCCGCCACCGCCCCAGGTTGGGATCGGCTTGCGAAGGAAACGCTGATAGGCCTTGAGCCGGAAGTTGAGCATCCACTCGGGCTCTTTCTTCATGGCCGACATCTCGCGGATGATGTCTTCGTTCAAGCCCTTCTTGGGCTTGAAGACATACTCATCCTCCGTGTCGTGCCAACCGAGCTGGTACGCGCCGAGATCAATATCAACAGTTGCCATGAGGGGCCTTTCAGATCACCTAGCGAGACACCATTATGGCGCAGCCGGGTGACCTAGCGGAGGGAAATCTTCGCGGGGCGCGGTGCGCTGTGGGCCGTGCGCCATGCGCAAGTTCTGGCTGATGGCTAAAGGGCGATGGCCGACACGGGCGGTACCCCCACCTCCGGTGGCGGTACCTTCCCCCCAGCTCCGCTGGGGGGACTGACCAGAAGGAAAGCTTCGTCGGGAGTTCTGGCTGATGGCCGATGGCTGACAGCTGATGGGTGACAGCCGGCCGTAAGCGGTCCATGGCCGGAGTGCGCCAGCACGGAGGCGTCCGGGACACGGCCCGCTGCCCCCACGGGTGCCGGGCGAGGCCCGGCCAAGCAACCCGAAGGGTTGCCCTGCTCCGGGAGAGCAGCCCGATCGGTAATGAGATCAGGCGCCGAGGGTGGTCGGGGAAGCGGGAGACGGCTAGACCGGTTCCCTCGGCGCCTCTGTTCTCACATGTATAGGAACGTCGGAGGCCCACCCCACGTTCCCGGTTTCTGCCCATTCGACGGCTTCCCGACACACCGGCGCAACACGCGTTCTTGCCGAAGGCCGACGGCTGACGGCTGACGGTACCGTGCCATCGCCATGACACAGCGCACAAGTTCTGCGACACCTTGGATGGCCAAAAGACC
>SHLN01000170.1 GCA_004283105.1 Acidimicrobiia bacterium | reverse complement strand
GCCTCCACGAGCACGTCCTTCACGTCGCCGCTGACGGCGTCGATGCGGACGAGGCCACGTTGGCTCGGCGGGTCGTCGGCAGAGAACACGAGGATGTTCCATACGGGCCTGGCCCGCCAGCCCTCGAAACCGATAGCCGCCGACGCGTGGCCGACCGGGAACTCGCTCTGCTGATTGGCGATCGAGAGCGCCTCGGTGTCTGCCACCTTGAGGTCGAAGGCCGAGATGAAGTGATAGAGACCGATGAGCACCAGAAGGCCGGCGATGAGCCACATCCCGGCGGGAAGCCCGGCAGCGATGAGTAACCCCACGAGGACCGCCCCACCCAGGTAGTAGGTACCGGCCCTCCGACGGCGGGTGAGGTTGGGAACCGTGTACGGACCGAGAATCGACGCGTCGAGGTCTTCGGGAAGCCCTTGCGCGGCCGCCACCGCATCGGGAACCTCGATGCCTTGCGTTCCCGGCAGCTTCTTGGATCTCGGCTGGTCGTCGTCCATCGGTCCAGGTTACGCAGCTTGAAGTGCGAGGACCAAGGTCCGCACCGGGCGCAATGGCCGCGCTCACCCCGCGGACTTCGGATCCGGGGCCCATCAGTGCGACAACCGTCGGAATGCGATCGTGAGAGCAGCTTGACCCACCTACCTTGCTAGCGTCTGTCGGCACTACGCCCAACACCAATTGTCCCTTGTCCGTCTCACGGACGCCACCGAGGAGCAAACCCTGTGAAATCACTCGTCAACACGCTTGCCGTAACCGTCCGCAAGTACCCACGGGCAATCATCATCGTATCCATCGCCATTACGGTGGTGCTCGGTGGGTTTGCGGGACAGTTCCAGCCGGCCGAAGACCAAAACGAGTCCTTCGCTCCCGAGGCGGCCGAACTCACCGCATCGTCCGAGATCAGTGCCACGTTCGGCGCAGTCTCGCGGATGCAGGTGGTGACAAGCAGCGAGAACGGCGACGTGATCACCCTCGATGGTCTCCAAGCTGCGCTCGCCCTGGAAGAGGTCGTACGAAGCAGCGAGTCCGCCGAGATCCTGGCCGACTCACCCCAGTCGCCTGCGATCGTGTCGTATCTCGCACCCGTACAGTCGGCTCTTCAGTCAGGCGCTCCGTTCCCCCAATCGGATTCGGAAGTGAAGCAGTTGTACTTGGCAGGGCTCGAACAGGTGCCTCCGCAATTCCGCTCGTTCCTGGCTGCACTGGTTTCCGACGATGCAGATGCCAACGCCGCCACCGCCGAGTTGGGCCTCACCGCGATCACCTATCAATCGAGTGACAATTTCGATGAACTCGCCGAGAGAGCGCTTCAGATCGCAGACACGGTCGACACCGTGGAAACGCCCAACTCGATTGACCTCGAGTCTTTCAGCGTCGAATTGATTTTTGCCTCCGGTGACGACTTCCAGACCGAGGTCCTGCGATTGCTGGCTGCTGCGGCATTCATCATCCTCCTCGTCCTCGCCATCATCTTCCTCGTGCGCCCCCGCTCCGTCCGTGACAGGGGACTCTTCGTCGCCGGCGTCGCATTGATGGTCGTCGGCGCAGGTGTCGTGGTTGCGCCCGGCCTGTCATTGCTGTTCCCCGACATCTTCCCAACGTCCTGGGGTGAGGCGGAACTCGCCCCGGTGTTGCTCACCGCACTTTCCTTCTATTTCGTTGCCTTCGTGCTCTGGAGCACCGGGGCCGCAAAGCTGCGGCGCACCACGGCGGACACGCTGCTGACCTTCGCCACAATCGCGCTCGCCATCCAGTGGATGAACGGTTACGGCTTCCTGAGATTCGAGGACCAGTCCCAGCTTGTCCAGATCCTTCCGATCCTCCTGATCGGCCTTGGTGTCGACTACTCCATTCACATGAACACGCGATACCGCCAGGAGATTCATGCCGGCCGAACAGTCGATGCGTCGATAGGTGCGGCGATTCGGACCGTCGGTATCGCCCTCGTGCTCGCCACTATGACCACGGCGGTTGGTTTCCTGACGAACGTGACGAACGACATTCCGGCTCTTCGGGAGTTTGGTGAACTGGCGGCGGTAGGGATTATCTTCTCGTTCTTGCTCATGCTGACCTTTGTCCCGGCGGTTCGTGAGCTGCTCGACCGGCGCTCCGAACGGAAAGGCGCCCTGGACACCGAGGGACTGGAAGGCGGAGAGAGCCGCGCCCTTCCGAAGCTCATAGGTCGCACATCGTTGCTGCCGAAACGATTCGCCGTGGCCACTCTGGTCGTTGCCGTGGTGATTACCGGTTTCGGCGCGTTCAGCATGACGAACCTCTCGACGAAGTTCTCGTTTCTCGACTTCGTCCCCACCACGTCACCGTTGCGAGACACTGCAGTGACGGTCGACCAACGGTTCGACTTTCCTGAGACCACGTCGGTGCTCGTGACGGGAGATGTCGCAACCGGCGCGGCGTGGAACGCCATGCTCGACTCGTACACAGCGGCCGCCGACGTGCCGCTGGTACAGGTGATCGAGACTTCTACCGGTGCACGTTTTGCGTCGGGTCAGAGCTTCATGGGAGTGATGTTCCAGTTCCTCAGTCCGACCGGCGAGCTTGCCGACCAGGAGCTGTTCGATGCAGCCCTGAGCTCCGGAGTGAATCAAGAGCGCCGATTCCCCGACGATGCCGACCTCAGCTCCTTCTACGATCTTGCCGTGCAGCGGCATCCCGTTGAAATGGCCGGGGTCCTCGCGGTCCGCAACGGCGCCGGCTACGACGCCGCCTTGTTCAACCTGGACACGACGGCCGGAGAGAACAGCGCGGCCGACCTCGCCGACGGGCTCAACGCAGCATTCAGCCCCACGCAGGATGCGGGTCTCGATTCGGTGGCAACGTCCAATTTCATCATCAACAACCTCGTGGTCACGACACTCCGCGACTCGCAGGTTTCATCGCTGCTGCTAACCCTCGGGGCCGCCCTGCTGCTGCTCGTGATCAACTTCTTCTTTGAATCTCGTCGCCCCATGCTCGGCGTTATCACGACCATCCCCGTTGCCATGGTCGTGGTGTGGGTGTTCGGACTCATGGCGGCGTTCAACATTCCGTTCGGCCCGGTGCCCGCCACGATCTCTGCCCTGGGGATCGGCATCGGCATTCCGTACATGATTCACGTGACCCATAGGTACCTCGAAGAGCGAATCGAGCAACCAAGCGAGAACGATGCCATTGAGCAAACCCTCACCTTTACGGGCGGCGCGCTCGCCGGCTCGGCGGTCACAACGATTGCCGGGTTCGGCATTCTCGTGACCTCGACGACCATTCCGTTCCGCCAGTTCGGATTCGTGATTGCGTACACGATCATGCTGGCCCTCGCTGCGGCTGTCCTCGTCTTGCCAAGCATGCTGGTTCTGTGGGATCGCTGGCATCTCGGGCGAGGAGAGCCCTCGGTCGACGAGAGCGCTATTCACGACGCCTTGCAGGACTCTCTTGCCGCCGATCGTGAAGGCACGCCCGAGCAGTAACAGGAAGCGCAGGGTCCTAGGAAAACCGCGAAAGCGCTCGCCGGCCGCCGCGATGGCCGTCAATCAAGAGCACCCCGCAATCTCGCCCAGGTGTCCTCGAGCGGCTCGGGGAGGATGCGAGCGTTGGCGGTTGCCGTCATGAAGTTGGCGTCGCCCGACCAGCGGGGAACGACGTGCATGTGGAAGTGGCCCGGTACGCCCGCTCCCCCGGCCCGGCCCTGATTGACTCCGAGGTTGTAGCCGTGTGGGCCGACGACAGTTTCCAGGGCCGCCTGCGCCCGGGATAGGAGCCTCCAGATGTCGCCCTGCTCCTCGGCGGTGAGGTCGCCGGGCGCCCCGACGTGACGGTACGGGGTGATCATGAGGTGGCCGCTTGTGTAGGGGTACAGGTTGAGGACCGAGTAAGCCGACTCGCCGCGTTCAATGATGTAGGCGTCATCGTCGGCAGCGGCGGGGAGCTCGCAGAAGAGACACGCCTCGGCTTCCACTCCCTCCTGCACCTCGGACATGTAGGCCGACCGCCAGCCGGCCCAGAGGACGTCCATCATCGGGGAGGGGCGCAGAGCTCTACGAGACGGCGGCCGGCGTCGGGGACCGGTACTCCCCGCTCCTCCCCCTCGTCGTCGCGCAGTCGCAGGCCGACGGTGCCGTGCTCGACATCATCGTCACCCACCACGAGTACCGCCGGTGTCTTGGCGGTAATGGCCCGGCGCACCTTCTCTCCCAGCGTGTCATCGTGATCATCGACCTCGACCCGCAACCCGAGCGACGCCAGCTCGTCCGCCACCCCGGCGGCATAGTCGTTGTGTCGATCGGCCACCGGCAGGATGGCCGCCTGCACCGGGGCCAGCCACCCCGGAAACGCCCCTGCGTAATGCTCGATGAGGATCCCGGCGAAACGCTCGATTGATCCCATGAGAGCGCGATGGATCATGACCGGCCGTTCCCGGGTGTTTTGCGGGCTGTTGAACTCGAGCGAGAAGTTCTCAGGCTGAGCGAAGTCGACCTGAATGGTCGACAGTTGCCATCTCCGGCCGATGGCGTCCCGAACATGAACATCGATCTTGGGCCCGTAGAACGCACCCTCGCCCTCGGCCACTTCGTAGGGCAGATCGGCCACTTCGAGTGACGCTCGAAGCGCGTCGGTCGCCCGGTCCCACAGTTCGGGGTCGCCGATCGCCTTCTCGGGTTTCGTCGAGAGATCGGCTTCGAAGTCGGTGAAGCCGAAATCGCGCAGAACCATGAGCGTGAAATCGAGCAATGCCTGCAACTCTTCGGCCAGTTGGGCTTCCGTGCAGAAGATGTGGCTGTCGTCCTGGGTAAACCCGCGGATGCGGAGCAGACCGTGCAGCACCCCCGAACGCTCATACCGGTACACGGTGCCGAGCTCATAGAGCCGCATCGGAAGCCGGCGATAGCTCCTCGCGCTGCTCTGGTAGACGAGGATGTGGAACGGGCAATTCATCGGCTTGACGTAGTACTCCTGGCCATGGTCGAGTTCCATGGCCGGGTACATGCCCTCGGCGTAGAAGTCCAGGTGACCCGAGGTCTCCCACAGATTCGCCTTCGCCACGTGCGGGGTTGACACGATGTCGTAGTTATGGGCCAGATGCGTGTTACGGCTGTAATCCTCGATGATCTTCCGGACAAGGGCACCTTTCGGATGCCAGATCGCCAGGCCCGAGCCGAGTTCGGACGGGAACGAGAACAGATCGAGGGCGACGCCGAGTTTGCGGTGGTCGCGCCGGTCTGCCTCCTCCAGCCGCTCGAGATAGGCATCGAGGTCCTTCTGGCTATTCCATGCCGTCCCGTAGATGCGC
This sequence comes from Acidimicrobiia bacterium, assembly GCA_004283105.1. Classification (GTDB taxonomy): domain Bacteria; phylum Actinomycetota; class Acidimicrobiia; order Spongiisociales; family SHLN01; genus SHLN01. The sequence continues at coordinate 407 of SHLN01000170.1, read as the reverse complement.
TGCAGCTGGGGATTGTGCTCGTCGCCTCGCCAATAGGCCCCCGCCGAGCGGAGCAGCTTGAAGGCGGACAGGAAGCCGGTGGAGCGGACGTGGGGCCCCCGGCACAGGTCGACGAAGTCGTGGTTTCGATACACGGTGATGACGCCGTCGCCCACCCCCTGGCTCGCTTCACCATCCGTGATGATCTCGGTCTTGAACCGCTGGTCGGCAAACATCTCGAGCCCCTGGTCCCGGTCGATGACCTCGCGATCGAACGGCTGATCCTCGGCCAGGATCTTGTGCATCTTGCCTTCCAGAAGCTCGATGTCGTCGGGAGTGAACGGACGTCCGATATCGAAGTCGTAATAGAACCCGTCGGTGATGGGCGGACCAATGGCTAACTGGGCACCCGGGAACGAGGTCAGCAC